>JAGXIN010000114.1 GCA_024635575.1 Flavobacteriia bacterium | reverse complement strand
TGGCATTTCTAATTTTATTTCCAAAAACATCTCCAGCACGTTTTGCACGTTTTTTCCCAATTAGTATCCCAACTGGGATCACTAAAAACGGCAACAACAGCAATAAATAAAATTCAACTGAATGCAAAAAATCTTTTTTTATAGTTGGCTTCAGCGTTGTTTCCAGCGCTATAAATCTAAAATTATTTCCATTTGCAACTACATTTTTTTTGAATGACCCAGCAGTGTCACTAGTGGATATAGGCAGTTCCTTTCCTTCTTTTACCTCTACAAAAACAGCGGCTGCCGTTATGGTATTGTATTTTTCTTCTTTAGGGTTAAAATATGAGAAAGATACTTCAGGAATTTTATATTTTCCTTTGTATTGTGGAACAACGGTATAAGCATCTGAAATAGATCCATTCAAACCGCTTAAAGAAGTTGTTACCGTTTCCTTATGTTCGGGTGTATAGGTTTCCAGTTCAGCTGGAGTGATTATTTTAGGGATTTCAAATAATTTTAAATTACCGCTTCCTTTGACTTCAACCTTTATTTGAGCTGCTTCGTTTGCATTTAACACATTTTTATCGACCAAAACATTAAATTCAAATTCACCCACTGCTCCAGAAAAATCTACAGGTTTTCCTAATTCAGGCAAGGCTTTTACACTAACTTTTCTAACATCAGATTCTGTTGAATAGCTAATATTTCTGGTAATCATATTCCCAAAAAAATCTCCTCTTCCGGTTGGAATTCCCACTGAAAAGTCCATTTTCATGGGTTCAACGATTAATTCTCCGGCTCTTTGAGGAATCAGCACTGCTCTTTTAAGCACAATATATCTGTAATCTTCTCCATTGTACTTCCCTTTCTGCACGTTAATATCTGTAACTTCAATATCTTGATTCCAAAAGCCATTGTATTGTGGAGATTCACTTACGCGCCAATCATTCACACTTATATTTTCACTAACAAATAATTTATAAACCACATAAATTCCTTCTCCAACATAGGGGTTCAAATTAGATACCTCTGCCACCAAATGAATGTTTTGCTGGGCAATATAGTCCGGGTTATTAGGATCTTTTGGAATATCTATTGATTTAGAAACTGTTATTTCAAGTGCATTCGATTTTACGATTTCATCGTTGTATTCTATGGAAGCTGGTCCAATGGTAAATTCTCCTTCATCTTTTGGTTCAAGAATATATATGTAAGTTTGAGAATAACTTGCTTTTCCATTAATCCAAGATTGGCTAACGGATGAGCTAGGACCTCCAACCACTTTAAAATCGGCAAACGAAGGCGGTTTAAAATTATCAGCACCTTGTCTGTCAACGGAAAACTCAATTTTAAATCGTTGATTTACCCCTAAATTATTTTTGCTTACAGAAGATTTAAAGGTCACCTGAGCAAAAAGCACTTGCGTCGCAAACACTAAAATAGTTAGTATGTGAATTTTTCCAATTTTCATTTTTTTTTACCAGTCTTTTTCCTGTTTAATTTTTTGGCCCCTAGCTTTTTGTGCGTTTAATTTTTTTTGTGTTTTATTATCTTCATTATTCATGGCCTCTAACAATTGCTTCATTTGTTCGGGCGACAATTGGTTTGGTCTTGGTTTTTGATCTTGATTTTGCTGATCATCTTTATCTTTTTTCTGATCGCCTTTATCATCTTCTTTGTCTTTTCCTTTGTTTTGATCTTTGTCTTTTTCCTCCTTTTTGTCCTTGTCTCCCCCTTCTTTATCTTTTTGATCTTTATCTTTCTTATCGTCCTTTTTATCTTTATTTTGCTGATTTTTCAATAATTTCTGAGCCAATGCCAAATTATAACGCGTCTCATCATCTTTGGAATTGTTTCGCAAAGAATTTTTATAGGCTTGCACAGCTTTATCGTATTGCTTTTCTTTCATAAAGGCATTTCCTTCATTATGAAAAATTTCTGCTTTACTCATTTTATTTGGCGCTATTTTTTCAGCCAAATCATATTGAAAAACCGCCTCTTTATTTTGGTTTTTTTGGTAGATGGCATTTCCTAAATTATAAGATGCTTTCGCATAATTCGGGTTTTTATCCAAAGCCTTTTTATAGGCAATTTCCGCCTCTTCAAATTTTAGCTGATTGTATAATTCGTTTCCCTCCCTTACATATTTCCTTGCTTCGCGTTCCAAAACTTTTGAATCCTTTTGCTGAGAAAACATCAAAGATGTAATACATAAAAATAATATGATGATGCTATTTTTCATTAAATAAATTTAATTTTTGAACCCATTTTGTCTTCTTTTCAAGCAATGCCACATCAATAATTAACAACAGCAAACCGAACCCAATAAACCACTGAAACTGATCTTCATAATCTGAAAATTGCTTTGATTCAAATTCGCTTTTTTCGGCTTTTTCCAAAATATCCTTTATACTGGCAATGGTTTCCGGGGTTTTATTTCCATTTATATATTTCCCGTTTCCTGCAATGGCAATGTCTCTTAAAATCTGCTCGTTCATCTGGGTAACCACCACCATCCCTCTATTGTCTTTTTTATAGCCAATAACCCTATCGTTGTCTTTTAGGGGAATAGGACCACCTTTTGAGGTTCCAATGCCCACAGTATAGATTTTTATTCCTTTTTCTGCGGCTTCTTTAGCCAACTCCAACGTGTTTTCTTGATGATCTTCCCCATCTGAAACAATCACTAAAAATCGGTTTGTTTGTTCGTTATTGTCGTAATACAAAAGTGCTCTTTCAATAGCTTCATTTATAGCTGTTCCCTGATTGGAAACCATGTCTGTATTTGCATTTTGAAGGAACATTTTTGCCGCGGCATAATCTGTAGTAATTGGAAGCAGCGGGTATGAATTACCTGCATAAATAATAATCCCCACTCTGTCGCTGCCAAGGTTTTCAATAATTTTGGTGATAATTTGTTTGGCTTTTTCCAAACGATTTGGCGCAATATCTTCTGCTACCATACTTTTTGAAACATCTAAAGCAAAAACAATATCAACGCCTTGACGTTTTATAGTTTCTAATTTTGTGCCCATTTTAGGGTTTGCCAAGGAAATAATTAAAAAAGCCACTGCCAGACAAATAACTGAAATTTTTAAAAACGATTTAAACGTTGATTTTTGCGGACTTAATTTTTGAATTAAATTATGATCCGCAAATTGTTTTTGAATGCGTTTTTTCCACCAAAACGAAAAGAGGAACAGCACAAATATCGCAGGAATAATTGCTAAATAATAAAAATATGTCGGTTCTTCTATTTGATACATTTCTTTCTTGATGTTTAATCGTTTAACTGTTGAATTGTTTATAGATTAATTTATTAATGTGCTTAGTTATTTTTCTTTATTACTTGCTTTTTAAAATATTTGAATAAAATCTCTCCATATTTACTTATCAATACTAAATTCTATATAAAACTTCTAAAAATGGTATTCTTCAATGCCAATTCAATCAGCAAAAGCAATCCGGCCAATAAAACCAGTGATCTATATTTTTCCTGATAATTATAATATTTAAACTCTTCAACTTCTGTTTTTTCAAGCTTATTTATTTCATTATAAATTGCTTTAAGTTTTGAATTGTCTGTCGCTCTAAAATAAATCCCTCCTGTTTCTTTTGCAATGAATTTCATTAATGTTTCATCAATTTCAACAAGAGAATTTCTAAACAATAACTCTCCTGATGTTGGGTCTTTCGCATAAGGAAACGGGGCTGTTCCGTTTGTACCAATTCCAATAGTATATACTTTAATGCCCAATTGAACTGCCAATTCAGTGGCTGTTTTTGGGTCGACAAATCCGGTATTGTTAACACCATCAGTCAATAAAATAATCACTTTGCTTTTTGCTTTACTGTCTTTTAATCTGTTCACTGCTGAACCTAAACCCATTCCAATAGCCGTGCCGCCATCTAATCCTCCCCATTTAATTTCAGCGATGGTATTGTTAACAATTCGTTTGTCGCTGGTAATAGGGGTTTGTGTATAACTTTCCCCTGCAAAAACAACTATACCAACCCTGTCATTTGTCCGTTGATTTACAAATTCTGAGGCAACCTCCTTTAATGCTTCCAGACGATTTGGTTTTAAATCACGCGCCAACATACTTGCTGAGACATCAATTGCCATTACGATATCAATTCCCTTATTTGTTTTGGTGTTTTGACTTATGGAAACCGTTCTTGGGCGTGCCAATGCAACAATTAATAATGCAATTGCAAGTAACCTTAAAATATAGAGCAAGGGTTTTAATTTTACCCAAATTGAAGGTTTAACTTCAAATCCTTTTGTGCTGGAAATTATTAATGCGGCACTATCTTCTTTTCCTATTAAATAATACCAGATTACCAGAAATGGTATCAGTATCAATAACCATAAAAACTGCGGATGTAAAAACTCAAAATTATTCCAATTCATTTCCTGTTTCTTTTACCGGTTTTAAATTTTGTAAAATACGCTCGGCTACTGTTCTGTGCGCTTTTATTTCTTCAACAATTGGCTGGGATTTTGCAAATTTTACCATATCGGCACTTTGTAAAACTTCCTTTAATTCCTGTATCGTTTCCTTAGATATCCCTAATTCGCTCGACTCATTAAAATCGATAATGGTTTCTATCAGCTCATTTGTGGTAGATTCTAAAGCGGGAATGTAAATGTCCTTTTCAATATAGGTTCTTACAATATCTGTAAGCTCTGAGTAATAGATTTTTATTTTATTTTGCTGAAGTAGTTGTTTTTCATCCAATTCTTTAAGACGCTGTAATGCTTCCTGAATTGGTGCAACAAAAACGACAACTTCTTCTTTTTTCTTTTTCTTTCTTAAAATGAAATACAAAGCGACAGCAATTAAAACTAAAATAAGTAAAATCCACCACAGTAACGGTTTGTAATCATCAAAGGTTTTTGGTTCACTTTTAATGGCTTTTATGGGAAACATTTGTTGTTTTAACGTATCCACTTTAACCGTTGCAACGCTTACCAACAATGAATCAGTTAAAAACGATTTGTTGTTTATCAGTACTTGCTGTTTTGGTATTGTATATTGCCCGCTGTCAAAACTTGTAAGCAAATATTTTTTTTCATAAGTGTCTTTTAAAGTATCAACAGGCAAAGATTCCACAACTTCAACTTTTCCCAGGCTGTCCAATTGCAATTTGGGGAAAATTACAGTGCCGGCTTTAAAAACCGATATTTTATATTGAATTTGTTCGCCAATTTTTATGGCGGCGGTATCTATAGCAATTGAGACTGGATTTTCCTGCGCAAAACCTACAAAACCAATTAAAAATAATATATAAACTATTTGTTTTTTCATTTATTTTCCATTCAAATTCTTTTGCTATTTAGCTCCTTTGCGCTTAAAATAACCCAGCAATTTTTTTACATAACTTTCGTCAATTTGAGAACTTATGGTTCCTGATCCGCTATGGGTAAAGGATTTTTCAAAATAATCAACCATTTCTAAATAATGCGCTTTATAGCCATTTCTGACACTTTTTGAAGCAGTATTTACCAACATTACTTTTTCTGTTTCGGCATCACGCATTGGCACCATTCCTAAATTTGGAATTTCACTGTCGTGAATATCATAAATTCTTATTCCTGTGACATCATGTTTTCTGCCAACAATTTTTAAAGTATGTTCATAATGGGAATCCATAAAATCGGACAGGATAAAAACAATGGCCTTTTTCTTCATCACACTTGAAAAAAAATTAAGTGCTTCATTCAAGTCCGTTTTTTTACTTTTTGGCTTAAATTCTATTAACTCCCTAATAATTCTTAATACATGGCTTTTTCCTTTTTTCGGTGGAATGTACAATTCCATTTGGTCAGAAAACAAAAGAAGCCCAACTTTATCGTTATTCTGAATGGCTGAAAAAGCCAATGTTGCGGCAATTTCGGTAATGGTATCTCGTTTAAATTGTTGTGTGGTTCCAAAATATTCAGAGCCGCTTACATCAACCATTAACACCATTGTCAACTCTCTTTCTTCTTCAAAAACTTTTACAAAAGGTTCGTTGTAGCGGGCTGTCACATTCCAGTCAATTGCTCTGATATCATCGCCGTATTGGTATTGTCGCACTTCAGAAAAAGTCATACCCCGTCCTTTAAACGAACTGTGATATTCGCCAGAAAATATGTGATTAGACAAGCGGCGTGTCTTAATCTCAATTTTACGAACTTTTTTAAGTAATTCTTTAGTATCCATCTTTTAAAGTTGGCAGTATTCAGTGTCAGTAATCAGTGGTGGTATTCGGCATTAAGTATACAGTTGCGGTAACAATATTAAATAGCAACTGCAAACTGTAACTGTAAACTGTTGGCTAATTACTATGGCACTTCAACTTCATTAACTATTTTATTGATAATGTCTTCTGAAGTAATATTTTCTGCTTCCGCTTCGTAGGTAACACCAATTCTGTGACGTAAAACATCATGAACAACTGCACGGACATCTTCTGGAATTACATAACCTCTTCGTTTTATGAAAGCGTAGCATTTGGATGCAAGCGCTAAGTTGATACTTCCCCGGGGAGAAGCTCCAAAACTTATCAAGCCTTTTAAATCCGGCAGGTTATATTTTTCGGGAAAACGTGTTGCGAAAATAATATCGAGTATGTATTTTTCAATTTTCTCATCCATATATACTTCCCGTACCGCTTTTCTTGCCCTGATAATTTGATCAATGGAAGCCACTGCATTAATACTTCCATAACTGTCATTTAAATGTTGACGCATGATTAATTGCTCTTCGTCCAATTTCGGATAATTAATAACCGTTTTTAGCATAAATCTGTCAATTTGTGCTTCCGGTAGCGGATAAGTCCCTTCTTGTTCTATAGGGTTTTGTGTTGCCATCACTAAAAATGGTTCTTCTAACTTAAACGTAGTGTCCCCAATGGTAATTTGACGTTCCTGCATAGCTTCCAACAAAGCAGATTGCACTTTTGCAGGGGCACGATTGATCTCATCTGCCAGTACAAAATTCGCGAAAATAGGTCCTTTTTTTATGGTAAAATCATTTACTTTAACATTATAAATCATTGTTCCAATCACATCAGCCGGCAACAAATCGGGCGTGAACTGAATTCTGCTAAACTTCCCTTGAACTGCTTTGGATAAAGTATTAATTGCCAATGTTTTTGCCAAACCGGGAACACCTTCCAACAAAATATGTCCATTTCCCAATAAACCTATAAGCAATCGTTCAACCATATGTTTTTGGCCAACGATCACTTTATTCATCTCCAACATCAACAAATCCACAAAGGCACTTTCTCTTTCAATTTTTTCATTTATAGCCCTAATATCTACTGAAACGTTATTTTCTTCAATCATATTTATTGTTTTTAAACGCGTGAATTTAACATACTTTATTACGCTATGCAAATAGCACAAATATTTTTTTAAAACTTGTTAAAAATTGGTTAAAAATGGATGTGAAATGTGAGGTTTAATAAGATTTTAACACCATATCGCCTCCATCAAATTCCCCATAAGTAAAATGGACAATCCAATCGCCTGTATTGATGTATTTTGAAGTTTCGGAAAGGGCTATTTCAAGCGGCAAATGGCGGTGTCCGAACACAAAATAATCGTAATGCTTTTCGGTTAATTTCATTTTGCTGTATTGTACCAGCCATTCATTCTCTTCCCCTAAAAACTTCACGTCTTCTGCTCCGGAAATCAGCTTGTTTTTAACAGATAAATAATGGGCAATTTTAATTCCAATATCTGGGTGCAGCCATCTATAAAACCATTTTGAAACAGGGTTGGTAAACACTTTCTTCATTCTTTTATAGCCTTTGTCTTCTGGTCCTAGACCGTCACCGTGACCAATAAAAAATGATTTTCCGTTAAGTATAAATTCTTTTGGTTCGTGATATATGGGAATGTTTAGTTCCTTTTCAAAATAATCTTGCATCCATAGGTCGTGATTGCCAACAAAAAAATGAATTTGTATTCCTTGATCGCTTAACTCGGCAAGTTTTCCCAGAACACGTACAAAACCTTTTGGAACAGCTTCAGTGTATTCAAACCAAAAATCGAATAAATCGCCTAAAAGAAAAAGTACGTCAGCATCTTTTTTGATGAAATCCAACCAATTTACAAACTTTTGTTCCCTAATTTTACTTTCTTCAACAGTGGGCGCGCCAAAATGCTGGTCGGAAGCAAAATATATTTTTTTATTGATTGTCAAAATTTACACGCATTAAATGCTTAAAATACTATTGGGTTTTATTAATCAAAAAGCGCTATTTCTTGCTGTCTAGTTCAATCACTTTTAAAATCATATTGTCTTTTTTCTGGGTAATCATAAAATAGCCGGTTTCATCAAATAAGTTTCGGGCCATAATCGCCTTAAAATATCTTTTTAAATCTTCTTTTGCATTAGGAGAAATTGGAAAATTTAAATCTAATTCAGCAATGTATTGATTAAAGATTGCGTTGTTTTTGTCAAAATTTTTAACAAAATCATACAATTCCCATTTGTTCATTTCTTTTCGATGATTGTCGATGTATTTAAATACAAACGGACTTAAATTGCCATACAACTGGCTACTAAATGTACTCAAGGTATCTATCGACACAAAAACATCAGGGATTATTCCTCCTCCACCATAAACAATTTTTCCTTCAGGAGTTGTGTATTTCAATGAATCATTAACTTTAATACTGTCTCTTGAAATAAGTTCCCCATTGTGAATTCTTTCTAAATAGTCATTATTATATTCAGTAGTATGGTTTTTGGTGTATGGCTTTTGAATTGATCTTCCGGTTGGCGTATAATACCTTGCGGTGGTAAGTCTTATCGCAGATCCATCACCCAAGGCCATTTCCTGTTGCACCAAACCTTTTCCGAAAGAACGGCGACCAACTATAGTACCTTTATCATTATCCTGAAGCGCACCGGCAACAATTTCACTTGCAGAAGCAGAATTTTGATCAATTAACACATATAATTTTCCATGTTCAAAATCACCTTTGTCCGTTGCAAATGATTTGTCTACTTTTCTATTTTTATTTTTGGTAAAAACAATTAATTTACCTGCTTCTAAAAATTCATCAACAATCTGATCCGCAATATCCATAAATCCGCCTGGATTTCCGCGTAAATCCAATACCAGAGAGGTCATTCCTTTTGAAATAAGTTCATCTAAATCGTGTTTAAACTCATCATAGGTAGTTCGTGCAAATCGATCAACTTTAATATATCCCAAAGAATTATTGATCATATAATGCGCCGATACACTTGATATTGAAACATCGCCTCTTGTAATTGGAAAATTTAAAGTTTTGTTTGTTGAACGTCTGTATACAACCACATTAACTTTGGTGTCAGGCTCCCCTTTAAGGGCTTTCATGACCGCATCACTCATTTTTCTGTTTCCAAGAATTGTTCCACGCTCAATTTCGGAAATACCTGCTTTTTTTACAATGCCTTTTCCAAATAAAGTATCATTATTTGCGATAATAATTCTATCTCCAGCCTTTATTCCTGCTTTTTCACTTGGCCCGCCTTTAATAACGCTGCTCACGGCAACAGAATCATTATGGATAATAAATGATACGCCAATACCTGCAAATTTCCCTTGCATACTTTCAGTAACGCGCTGCAGTTCATCTTTAGGGATATAAACTGAATGCGGATCAAGCTTTGTTAACATGGTTGTTATGGCATCATCAAGCAAACTATCGGTATTTACCTTATCAACATAATCATAATGGATATAGTTAATCAAACGTTTTATTTTTGCTTCATTAGAATTGGAACTGAATAAAACCGATTTATTTTGGAAGTTAAATGTGCTGCCAATAAATATTCCAACAGCAATGGCTATTCCAATAATTAAGGGCAAATAAGCTTTTCTTTTTATCATTATAAATTTTTAATATGGGTAAGTTCAACGCCTGCTTTTTCTAAAAACTCCAAACCCGTTTCATCTTTATAAGCATTGGCATAAACCACTCTTTTTATTCCAGATTGATGTATTAATTTACTGCATTCTTTGCAGGGTGACAATGTAATGTATAAGGTAGAATCTTTACAAGATTGTGTAGAACTTGCCACTTTTAATATGGCGTTTGCTTCTGCATGCAATACATACCACTTTGTATTTCCTTCTCTGTCTTCACAAGAATTTTCAAAACCTGTTGGTGTACCGTTAAAACCATCAGAAATAATCATTCTGTCTTTTACAATGATTGCACCTACTTGTTTTCTATCACAATAAGATAATTTAGCCCACTCAAATGCCATTCGCATATAAGCTTGGTCATATTTTAATTGTTTCTTATTCATACATTTTAATGGTTGCAAAAGTACTAAGATTCTAATAAACTCAACGTTAATTTTTTACCAAAATATTGCCGCTTTAAGCATTGGTAATACCAGCCCAATGACTATAGATGAAATAATAAGAATCCAATCGCGTTTTGGAAATCGGAAAATAGTTTGAAAAATTAGTCCTATAATAAGAATTACTATTACAACAATTAGCTGCGCAAGTTCAATTCCCAATGCAAATTCGAGTAAAGGAATTAATTTTTGCGTTGAATTACCTATCAATATTTTAAAATATCCCGAAAATCCGAGTCCGTGAATTAGCCCAAAAAACAGGGCGAAAAATAAATTTGTATTCGTTTTTGCAAGTTTTGTGGCATTTTTCGCGAAAAATACATTTACCAAAGCCGTAATAAAAATGGTACAAGGAATTAAAAATTCAATCCAGTTACGGTTTATGGAGACTATATTATAAGCTGATAAAATAAGGGAAACCGTATGCCCAATGGTAAACAAAGTAATGAGCCACAATATTTTATTCCAATTTTTAAAATCATATACAACGGTTAGGGCTATTAAAAACAGAACATGATCATATGCATTCCAGTCCAGCACATGAAAAAGTCCCTCTTTAAGAAAGAACATAAAATTATCCATCAATTTATTTATTTTTTAAGCCCAAATATAGAAAAATTTGTTGCCCAATAACTATTACTTGAACCAATCATTTACCAAATCGTTTTCCAAAGATTTGGCAGTTTTATGCTTAAACTCATTTTTCGCAGCATCGTATTCATAATCATCACCCCATTCCTTCACATTTTCAGCAACTTTTTTTATGCTTTCACAAACATAAAGTATTTCACTGTTGGTGATTGTTGGGTGAATAGACATGCGAATCCATCCCGGTCTATCTACCAAAGAGCCTTTAATAATTTTTTCTTCAATACCTCTTGAAGTTTGCTGATCAACATGCAATAAAAAATGACCATAGGTTCCTGCGCAAGAGCAACCTCCTCGGGTTTGGATGCCAAATCGGTCATTTAATAATTTTACGACTAAATTAAAGTGTGCATTTTCAATAAAAAATGAAAAAACGCCCAATCTGTCTTTGTGCTGCCCGGCCAATAGTTGCAGATTCGGAATTTTAGTTAATTTCTCAAACACCAGTTCAATAATCTCATGTTCGCGCGCCAAAATATTTTCAACACCCATTTTGTCTTTAAGATGAATGGCAAGCGCTATTTTTATTGTTTGTAAAAAACCTGGGGTACCTCCATCTTCACGGGTTTCAATGTCATCAATATAATCATGGTTTCCCCAAGGATTTGTGTAATTCACCGTTCCGCCACCCGGGTTATCGGGCACCATATTTTTATATAATTTTTTATTGAAAATTAACACGCCAGAAGATCCCGGACCTCCTAAAAATTTATGTGGAGAAAAGAAAATGGCATCTAAATATGCTTCTTCATCTTTAGGGTGCATATTCATTTCAACATAAGGTGCTGAGCAGGCAAAGTCCACAAAGCATAATCCACCATAGTTGTGAATCATTTTCGCAATTTTATGATAGTCGGTTTTAATTCCGGTCACGTTGGAACAAGCCGTTACTGAAGCAATTTTTATAGGTCTGTCTTTATATTGAATCAACAATTTTTCAAAACTTTCAAAACACAATAAACCCGATTCCTGGCAAGGAATAATTTCAACATCGGCGATGGTTTCCAACCATGAAGTTTGGTTGGAATGGTGTTCCATATGCGTAATAAAAACAATGGGCTTTAACGCTTCAGGAATTGCTGTGTATTTTTTTATATTTTCTGAAATTCTCAATCCCAAAATACGTTGAAACTTATTAACAACTCCTGTCATTCCTGTACCGGAAGTGATTAAAACATCTTCTTTTGATGCGTTTACATGATTTTTAATAATGAATTGTGCTTTGTGGTAAGCGATGGTCATTGCGGAACCGGTAATGGAAGTTTCTGTGTGCGTGTTGGCCACAAAAGGTCCAAACTCATTGAGTAATTTTTCTTCTATGGGGCGATACAATCTTCCGCTGGCAGTCCAATCGGTATAAATAATTTTCTTTTCTCCATATGGAGACTCAAACGTTTGGTTGATTCCCACAATATGCTTCCTGAATTGTTGAAAATAAATTTCCAATTCAGAAGGGAAGTTATTAGAAACCTCTAAATGCTGACTAGATTTTTCTTTTGAAAAAAGATTCGACAAAAAACTCATTTTTAATTAATTAGGTTTAATATTTTTTATAGAGAGTCAAGCCAATTTATTAAAACCAGCGTGAATCAGGAATAATAAAAATCAATTTTCATCTTATATTTTCAATTCATCAAATAATACTTTTAGATCATTTGAAGAAGGTCTTGGCGCATCTGCCGAAACTATGTTTCCTTGCGGGTCAATTAAAATAAAACGTGGAATGCCATTTATTTTGTATGCTTGCACAAATTCTGATTTCCAATCATTATCTGCAAATAATTGTATTCCTCCTAATTCTTTTTCTTCAACCATTTGTTTCCAAGCCTCATGAGCTTTAGCTTTATCTACTGAAATGCTGACAAATTCAATGTTCTTGCCATGATATGCTTTTTCTACTTCCTTTAAGAATGGTATTTCAGCTTTGCAAGGTCCACACCAAGTAGCCCAGACATCTATGTATACATATTTTCCTTTTAAGTCTTCTAAAGAAGTTGTTCCTCCTTTAAAATTTTCATAAGCAACAAATTTTGGAGAAATCTCACCTTTTCCCAAAACAGTAATCAAATATTGTTTATCTTCATAACTTCCTGAAATATACTTTATCAATCCATCAATTTGTTTAGTTTGTTGTGAAACAAAAGAGGTGTCTAAATTTTTAGTTTCTTTCAATAATTTTTTAAAACTAGAATTAACTTCTTCCATTTTTGTGTCAAACATAGATTTCTCTAATTTAAACATTTCAGTATCATCAAATACAGTTTCTTGCAAAAGAGCTGTTGCCGCTAAATAGTTATTTGCTTCAGCTCCTGTTCCGGTATAACTAACAGTTTCATCAAATTCTTTTGTATCGATGGTCAAGTTTAAATCAAAACCATTTTTTAAATAAATAGTAGTCGATTCTGAGCCATCAAATAAATTATAGTTTCCTGCTTCAACCTTTAATGTATCTGAAAATGAACCATCAGGGCTAACATTTATCTTTTTACTATAAGTTTGTGAACGAACAATTAGGGAATCGGAATTTTGGTTGGTAATAGTCCCGGATAAAGTCACATAATCTTTTGGCGCTTCCTCTTTACAAGATAAAACAACCAAAGCAATACTTAATGCATAAATTAATTTTTTCATTTGATTATTAGTTTTTGTTTAATTTTTAAATTTTGCAATTCCCTTTTCTAACCAATTGTAATATTCTTCCACATCTGGGGTATAGGCAATTGGTTCTGTTAAATTTTCTTCTTGATGATTCATTAAAACATAAAATGGTTGCGCGTTGGCTCCGTATTTTATAATTTGAAATTCACTCCATTTTTGTCCGATATATTTTAATTTTTTTCCCGGACGTAATTTTGATTCAATTTCTTCACCATTTGGAAGCGGTCGTTTATCGTCTACATACAATGAAATTAAAACTATTTCATTTTTTAGCACCTGCAAAACCTTCTCTTGAGCCCAAACCTGTTGTTCCATTTTTCGGCAATTAACACAGGCATACCCCGTAAAATCAATCATCACCGGCTTATTCACCTTTTTGGCATAAGCCAATCCTTTTTCATAATCGTTAAATGCCAAAATATTATGCGGTGCCATTAAATGTGCACCATCAGGTATTTCTATATTTTCTCCGGAAGGCAGACCACTATTCAATTTTGAAAATCCGACTCCATAAGGTGATTCACTATAATGCTGTGCGGGCGGAAAAGCACTAATTAAATTTAAAGGTGCTCCCCACAAACCAGGGATCATATAAATGGCAAAAGCCAACGAAAGCATTCCTAAACTGAGCCTTCCCACTGAAATATGCGTAAGT
Organism: Flavobacteriia bacterium; assembly: GCA_024635575.1. GTDB lineage: Bacteria > Bacteroidota > Bacteroidia > Flavobacteriales > Flavobacteriaceae > Lutibacter. Next base: position 1,494 of record JAGXIN010000114.1, on the reverse strand, counting down.
GGAGAATCGTGCGGCAATTGTATTTTTCCAAAGAGATAAAATGCCAACACCAAAAATATAGTAATCCAAATCGATAGGAAAACCTCTCTTTCCAGCCAGTGCAACTGCAATACCAAATCGGCATTCGACAAAAACTTAAATGCCAAGGCCAATTCCAAAAATCCTAAAACCACTTTCACAGTATTTAACCAGCCACCCGATTTCGGCATTGAATTTAGCCAACCAGGAAAAGCTGCAAACAAGGCAAATGGAATTGCCAATGCCAATGAAAAACCAAGCATTCCCACAATTGGGCCTATCTGATTTCCTCCAGACGCAGCTTCAACCAATAAAGTTCCAACAATGGGTCCTGTGCAGGAAAACGAAACAATTGCCAAGGCCAAGGCCATAAAAAAGATACCAATGATTCCGCCTCTATCTGCTTGCGCATCTACTTTTGTTCCCCATGAACTTGGCAAAACGATTTCAAAAGCACCTAAAAAAGAAACTGCAAAAACAACCAATAACAAGAAGAAAATTACATTAAACCACACATTTGTGGACAATGCATTTAAAGCATCGGCGCCAAAAACGGCACTTACCAACAAGCCTAAAAGCACATAAATAATAACAATGGAAATGCCATAAATAATGGCGTTTTTAATTCCTTCAGCCTTGCTTTTACTTTGTTTTGTAAAAAAACTCACGGTCATAGGAATCATAGGAAATACACAAGGTGTTAAAAGGGCAGCAAATCCGGAAAAGAACGCAATGATAAAAATGGTTAACAAACTTTTATTTGATGTTTTATTGCTATTTTTAGTAGCCTTTACTGAAACAGCTCCTTTGTCTTTAGCATCTTCTGTTACTGATAAAACTTCTTTGTCCTTAGTATCTTTTACTGAAGAAAGTTCTTTTTCTTCATCATTTATTGCTGAAGAAGTTTCATTTTTTTCATTTTTATTAATGGTTGCCGCATTTACTTTATTTTCGGGAATTAAAAACGCCAAATCTATCACTGTAGGGGGCAAACAACTTGAATCGTCACAAACCATAAATTCCACTTCCCCTATAATTTTAACAGCATTTTGAGTGCTTATTTTTATGCGTTGCTTAAATGTGGCCTTATTTTCAAAGTACTTGATTTGCATATCAAAAACAGGGTCATGCACAGTGTGGCCTTTTTCTTCTGAAGGCTTTCCGATTAACTCAAAATTTGGATTTTTTTCAAATAAAAACGAAGTGGCTATCGGGCCATTCTCAGGAACATTTTGGGAATATAAATGCCATTTTGCCTCAATAGTTGCCTTCACAACTAAATCATATTCTGAGTCTGAAATTTTTTCTACTGAAGTTGACCACTTTACCGGGTCATGAATTTGGGAATGACTTGAAATACCTAGCGCGAAAAACGCCAAAAGTAAAAATATTTTTTTCATATTAAAAGGTAGTTTCTTCTATAAGAATTTTCAAAAATAAACAATATTAATTAGTAAGTCGTTTTATAATCAATTT
>JAGXIN010000113.1 GCA_024635575.1 Flavobacteriia bacterium | reverse complement strand
ACTCAAGAATAGCTGAAAATCGCGCTCCTAATAGAACGGCTCAAAAACCTGAGAGAGCACAGCAAAGAAATAGTTCCGTAAGAACTCAGAAAACCAAAACTGTTCGACAAACGAAAGGTAATGACAACAGAGGAAATTCTGATAAAAATTCAAGAGGTAGTTCTTCAAGAAGAAATTAAGAATTATTTGAATGAATAAAAAAAAGCGTTGCAATATTGCAACGCTTTTTTTTATTCAAAATCATAAGAGAATCCCCCTTTAAGATTCTTTTTCTTCAATTGGATTCTTTTTTGTTTTTTTACTTCCTTCATACATATCATATCGCACAAACAAACAATCTAAATCTCCATTTTTCATAGGAATTCTTCTTGAAGTTCGCAGACCAACATGTTTTATGGCTTCCAAATTGGAAGTAATAAACCAAACTGTGGAATCTGAGTAGCCACTTTTTAGGGTATCCCCAATTTTTTTATAAAATTCTTGCATATCAATATCCAATCGTTCACCATAAGGCGGATTAAATAAAATAACGGTACGTCCAAAAACTTCTTTTACAGAGTTAAAGAAATTAATATGATGAATCCCAATAAATTCACTTAAATTGGCATTAGCGACATTTTCCTTTGCTTTAACAACTGCAGATGGCGCTTTGTCGAATCCCATAATTTTAAAATGGGAATTGTGTATTTTTTTTATCAGCGAATCCTGAATGGTGAAAAATAAATCTTCGTCATAGTCTTCCCATTTTTCAAATCCGAATTCATTTCTGTTAATGTTTGCCGGAATATTGTTGGCAATATTCGCAGCTTCAATCAAAATTGTTCCTGAACCACACATTGGATCAATAAAATTACAATCTCCTGTATATCCTGAAAGCAATACCAAACCTGCTGCCAATACTTCATTGATGGGTGCAATATTTGTTGCGCTTCTATAACCTCGCTTGTGTAAAGAATCGCCCGAACTGTCTAATGAAACGGAACAATAATTATTGTGAATATGCACATGAATCTTTAAATCCTGATGCTTTGTGTCAACACTAGGCCTTTCATTATATTTATTTCTGAAATAATCTGCTATGGCATCTTTCGATTTTAACGTAATATAATGGGAGTTTGTGGTGAAACCCTGAGAATTCACTACCGCTCCGATAGAAAAAGTACTGGAAACGCTCATATATTTTTCCCATTGAATTTGTTGTATTTTTTTATACAAATCATCTTCATCCGCAACTTTAAAGGTCTTAATTGGCTTTAAAATTCTAATGGCAGTGCGCAAAGTCATATTTGCTTTGTACATAAACCCCTTATCGCCCATAAAAGAAACGCTTCTTACGCCTGTTTCCACATCTTGCGCCCCTAAATTTTTAAGTTCCGTTGCCAATACTTCTTCCAACCCAAACATTGTGGTGGCAACCATTTTAAAATTTCTTTCCATATTCTGTAATTATTTTGCAAAAGTACTCAAATATAAAGTTAAATGCATAAAGTTAAAAAGTTAAAAATTTTTTGCTGATTGATAAAACAGTTCCGTTCCCTAAACAATTAAAGACATAAACAACTAAACATTTAAACATTTAACCAAACAATTCCTTATTTTTGTCATCATTTCAATATTATGACTAAAAATAAAGACTGGTTTGCTTCTTGGTTTGATACAGGCTATTACCATATTTTATATAAACATAGAGATTATTCTGAAGGGCAATCATTTTTGAAAAATTTAATTGACTTTTTAAAATTAAAAAAAGGGGATGCTGTACTGGACTTAGGGTGCGGAAAAGGACGTCATTCCATCTATTTAAATTCATTGGGCTTTAAGGTTATTGGTGCTGATTTATCGAAAAACAGCATTGATTATGCCAAACAATTTGAAACTGAAATGCTTCAATTTGTGAAACACGATATGCGGGATCCTTTTAAAACAAAGTTTGACGTCATTTTTAATTTGTTCACAAGTTTTGGATTTTTTGAAGATGATGCAGAAGATATTGCCATTTTGCAAAATATTAAGAACGGATTAAATCTAAATGGAATTGCCATTATAGACTTTATGAATGCAAAAAAAGTGATTTCCTCACTGGTTTCTGAAGAGATTCTAACTATTCATGACATTACTTTTAAACTTAATCGTTACGTTAAAAATGGATTTATTGTTAAGGAAATAAATTTTGATGCAGACGGCAAGCATCATACCTATTATGAAAAGGTAAAAAGTTTGGATTTGGCCAAAATAAAATCCTATGTAAATTCTGTAGGATTTAAAATTAAATATACTTTTGGTGATTATCAGTTAGAAGATTTTAATGAAGAAACATCCGACCGTCTAATTTTAGTTTTAGAATGACCTATATTGCACTTATAACATCAGTATTAATTGGTATTATCATCGTTTTTGGGTTAAAGCCCAGTAAAAATACGGTTCAGTTGCTATTGTCATTTAGCGGTGCTTACTTACTGTCTATCACTATTTTACACTTGTTTCCAGAAGTGTATTTTCCGGAAAATTCGTCTATAGGTTTATTTATTCTTCTTGGGCTATTATTGCAACTTATCCTGGATTTTTTCTCAAAAGGTGCTGAACATGGCCATATACATATTGAGGAAAATATTATTTTTCCTTGGGCATTATTAATTAGTTTAAATATTCACGCTTTTATGGAAGGAATTCCATTGGCGCATAACCTTCATCACGAACATTTACTTTGGGCAATAGTGGTCCACAAAATTCCCATTTCAATCATATTGGGAACATTTTTAGTAAGCTCAAAAATTTCTAAAACTAAAGCTGTTTTATTTTTGTTATTGTTTTCTATGATGTCACCTTTAGGAAGTTTTGCTGGTGAAAATATTCAATTTTTAACCACCTATAAAAAGGAAATTACGGCTATAATTATAGGAGTATTTTTACATATCTCTACTATTATATTGTTTGAATCATCGAAAGATCACAAGTTTAATCTATTTAAATTTATTGCTATTTTGTTTGGTATGTTAGTGGCTTATCTGGCTTAAATTTTAGTTTGCGACTTGGCTCATGAATTTTATTCGCATTAAACGCAATTCTTCTTCATCATATTCCCCTTCAAATTCATCCAGTGCATCTTGTATTCTATCGCTTTCAGATTCCATAAAGTAGTTAAAAATATCTTCTTGCTGTTCCTCATCCAATAAATCATCAATACAGTAATCGATATTAATTTTAGTGCCGCTGTAAACAATGCGTTGCATTTCTTCAATAAGTTCATTAAAACTTAAACCTTTTGATTTCGCAATATCTTCAAGTGGAATTTTTCGATCGGTATTTTGAATGATATAAAGCTTTAATCCTGAATTCACACCTGTGCTCCTCACAACAAAATCATCTGGACGAAGAATGTCATTTTCTTCCACATATTTTGCAATCAATTCAATAAAAGGTTTTCCGTATTTGTTAGCTTTTCCTTCGCCAATGCCATAAATGTTTTTTAATTCATCCATAGTCATTGGGTATTTAAGCGCCATATCTTCCAATGATGGTTCCAGCAATACTGCGTATGGAGGCACGCCATTTTTCTTGGCAACTGCTTTTTGTAATTCTTTGAGCATTTTAAGCAACACTTCATCCGCAGAAGTTCCGCTGCCCTTGCCATTAAGCATAATTGTTGAATCAACACTTTCATCATAAACATGGTCTTCTGTCATCATAAATGAAGACGGATTTCCGATAAAATCAATCCCTTTTTTAGCAATTTTTATGACACCATATTGCTCAATTTCTTTATTGATATATCTTGCAACCAATGCTTGCCTGATCAATGCCATCCAGTATTTTCCGTCATGTTCCTTTCCGCATCCAAAAAATGGTTGTTCATCTGTTTTATGCGATTTTAACAAGGCATTTACTTTTCCTGTTAAGGTGTTTACCAATTCTTTTGCTTTATATTTTTGGTAAGTTTTAACAACAACTTCCAATAACATTCTTAATTCAGTTTCAGCTTCATTTTTTTTCTTAGGATTAATGGCGTTGTCATCCATCAGAGCGCCTAAACCATTTACTTCATCAAAATCTTCGCCAAAATAATGCAACAAATATTTTCTTCGCGACATGGAAGTTTCTGCATAACCAACCACTTCTTGCAGCAAAGCGTTGCCAATTTCCTGTTCTGCCACTGGTTTTCCTGATAAAAATTTTTCTAATTTTTCAATATCTTTGTAAGCATAATAGGCCAAACAAAATCCTTCGCCTCCATCTCTTCCTGCCCTACCGGTTTCCTGATAATAGCTTTCCAGACTTTTAGGGATATCGTGATGAATCACAAAACGAACATCGGGCTTGTCTATTCCCATTCCAAAAGCAATGGTTGCCACAACCACATCTACATCTTCCATTAAAAACATGTCCTGATGTTTGGATCTGGTTTTTCCGTCTAGTCCTGCGTGATATGGAACTGCTTTTATCCCATTTACTTGCAATACTTGGGCTACTTCTTCAACTTTTTTTCGGCTTAAACAATAAATAATACCTGATTTGCCTGAAAATTGTCGAACAAACCGAATGATATCAGAATTTACATTTTTTGTTTTTGGCCGAACCTCATAAAATAAATTGGGCCGGTTAAATGACGCTTTAAAGGTATTGGCATTTGACATGCCTAACGTTTTTATGATATCTTCTTGCACCTTTTGAGTTGCCGTTGCCGTTAATCCAATTAAAGGAACATTGTCTATTTTTTGAATAATGGTCCTAAGATTTCTGTATTCAGGTCTAAAATCATGTCCCCATTCTGAAATACAATGTGCTTCATCAATGGCGACAAAAGAGATATTTTGATTTTTTAAAAAATCGATATAATCTTCTTTCATAAGTGATTCAGGAGCCACATACAATAATTTTGTAATTCCCTTCTCAATATCATTTTTAACCTGGGCCACTTCTGTTTTATTTAATGAAGAATTCAGCACATGGGCAATGCCATGTTCTGCTGAAATACCTCGAATGGCATCAACCTGATTTTTCATTAAGGCAATTAAAGGAGAAACCACAATTGCTGTTCCTTCTTTTACCAATGCGGGAAGCTGATAACATAATGATTTCCCACCTCCTGTAGGCATAATCACAAAAGTATCATTTCCTTCAATTATACTTTTTATTACTGGTTCTTGTAGTCCTTTGAATTGAGAGAAGCCAAAATATTTTTTCAAAGCCTCATGTAAGTCTACCTCTTTACTCTTCATTATCCCTTCTAAATTATTAATACGAATTTAAATTATCTTTAGTTTAATGGGTTAGTTGATAATTTAATAATTTTCACAGATTTGACCTTTACTTTTTTTTAGCAGATTATTCAATTTCTAATTAAATAAATATATTTTTGTTTAAAATTAAAGATAAAACTTTTTTTTGTTAAAAAATCATAATCTTTTGAAAAATAAAAATACAATTATTGAAAATGCGAAGCAGACAATTTTAATTGAAAGCAAAGCGATTGCGAATTTAGTGAATTTTCTAAATGAAGATTTCGAAAATGCCGTAAATTTTATTCATCACTCTAAAGGTCGGGTTATTGTGACCGGAATTGGTAAGAGTGCCAACATCGCAACCAAGATTGTTGCTACATTAAATTCGACGGGAACCCCCGCAATCTTTATGCATGCAGCTGATGCCATTCATGGCGATTTGGGAATTATTCAAAAAAACGACGCCGTTGTCTGCATTTCTAAAAGCGGAAACACGCCCGAAATAAAAGTTTTGGTGCCATTAATTAAAAATTATGGAAACAAAGTAATTGCAATTACAGGAAATCCCGAATCTTTTTTAGGCACAAATGCTGATTTCACTTTAAATTCTTATGTAGAAAGAGAAGCTTGTCCAAACAATTTAGCCCCTACAACAAGCACAACTGCACAATTGGTTATGGGAGATGCGCTCGCAATTTGTTTGTTGGAGCTCAATAACTTTTCAAGTACAGATTTCGCAAAATACCATCCGGGCGGCGCTTTGGGAAAAAAACTATATTTAAGAGTCAGTGATTTAATCGGAAATAATGAATTGCCACAAGTTGCAACAACAACGCAAATTAAAGATGTTATTATTGAAATCTCTAAAAAACGCTTAGGAACAACCGCAGTTATTGAAAACAACAAAATAGTTGGTATTATTACTGATGGGGATTTAAGACGAATGCTAAAAGATTCATCTGATATCAATAAACTTATCGCTGAAAATATTATGAGCAGAAATCCAAAAACCATCAATGTTGATGCTATGGCAATTGAAGCTATGGAAACTATGGAAAATAATAAAATTTCTCAAATTTTGGTTGAGGACAATTCGGTATACGTAGGTGTTGTACATTTGCATGATTTATTAAAAGAAGGAATTTTCTAAAATGACAAAAAAAATAGCCAAACCTGAAAAAGACATGTCTTTTTTAGACCATGTTGAAGAATTAAGATGGCATTTGGTGCGATCAAGTGCCGCCATATTCTTTTTTGGAATCATTGCATTTTTAATGAAGGATTTTATCTTCAATAAAGTGATTTTCGCACCTAAAGATCCTAATTTTATAACCTATCGTGTTTTTTGCAGAGCTTCAAGATTCTTTGGCACAGATGGTTTATGCATAGATGAGCTCCCTTTCACTTTCCAAAGTTTGGAGATGGGGGAACAATTTAGTGTGCATATTTGGATATCTATTACTATAGGATTTATTATTGCATTTCCTTTTATAATATGGGAATTCTGGAAATTTATTAGCCCAGGATTATATGAAAAGGAACGTAAAGGAGCGGTCGCTTTTATTATTATTTCTTCATTTTTATTTTTTGTTGGTGTGCTTTTTGGATATTATGTGATTACACCTCTTTCTGTAAACTTCTTGGGAAGTTACTCAGTTAGTGACCTGGTGGAACGAAATATTCAAATTGGATCTTACATCTCCTTATTAAAATCATCAGTATTGGCTTCCGGATTGATTTTTGAATTACCTATAATTATGTATTTCTTAACCAAAATGGGATTAATCACCCCAGATTTTTTAAGGCAATACAGAAAACATGCCTTAGTTGTGGTATTAATATTATCTGCAGTTATTACGCCTCCAGATATTGTTAGCCAGGTTATTGTTGCTGTGCCAATACTTGTTTTATATGAAGTGAGTATTTTTATATCTAAAGTAGTTTTAAAAAATGAACGCAAAAAAGCAATAAAAAATGCCTAATCAAATAGAAGAGTTTAATGCATATCGCGCAAAAATGAACGATAAAATTTTAGCTGATGACAATAAAATCATTAAAAGAATTTTTAATATAGATACCAATGCATACAAAGCAGGCCATTTAGACGTTCAAACAAAGGAATTGTTAGGTTTGGTGGCTTCTGCTGTTTTGCGATGCGATGATTGCATAAAATATCATTTAGAAGGATGTTTTAAAGCTGGAGTTTCAAAAGATAAGGTTATGGAATCACTTTCAATAGCAACTTTGGTTGGCGGTACCATTGTAATTCCACATTTAAGAAGGGCTTATGAATTTTGGGAAGAACTTAGCTCCCTAACCCCCGAAGGGGGAATTGACAATTGATAATTGAAAAGATTTATCACTGAGTGTAGGGAAAGTGAATGATTAAATTAAAAAAGAAACAATTACACAATTCAACGATTACACAGTTAAACAAATAAACAATAATGATTTTAAGAGCAGATAATATAAAAAAGAAATACGGTAGTAAATATGTTGTAAACGGGATTTCATTACAGGTGGAACAGGGTGAGATTGTTGGACTTTTAGGTCCGAATGGCGCAGGAAAAACCACTTCGTTTTATATGATTGTGGGAATGATTCAGCCAAATGAAGGAAAAATTTATTTAGACAACCATGAAATTACGCAATATCCAATGTACAAGAGAGCCATGCAAGGTGTTGGGTATTTATCGCAAGAAGCTTCTATTTTCAGAAAATTATCAGTTGAAGACAATATTTTATCCGTGCTGCAATTTTCCAATATGTCAAAAGCAGATCAAAAAGAGAAAATGGAATCTTTATTGAGTGAATTCGGTTTAAATCATGTTCGCAAAAACAGAGGAGATTTACTTTCAGGTGGAGAACGAAGAAGAACTGAAATTGCCAGGGCTTTGGCCTCAGATCCTAAATTTATTCTATTAGATGAGCCTTTTGCGGGGGTTGACCCTATTGCTGTCGAAGATATTCAAAATATTGTCGCGCATTTGAAAGACAGAAATATCGGTATTTTAATAACCGATCACAATGTTCAGGAAACACTTGCCATCACTGATAAAACTTATTTAATGTTTGAAGGCGGAATTTTAAAAGAAGGAACACCACAAGAACTTGCCGAAGACGAAACGGTTAGACGTGTGTACTTAGGAAAAGATTTTGAATTGAAAAGAAGAAAATTCTAATCAAAATTTTTAAATATCTTATTTTCAATAGTTGACATTAATACATACAACAAAATCACCAATGGAATGGCGATAAATTGAAATAAGATGCTCAAAATAGCGGTAAAAATAATGAACAAATATTTTATTTTATTTTTTTCCCATCTATAGTCTTTAAATTTTAATGAAAATAAAGGTATTTCCGCATTCATTAGATAACAAAGAAGTATTGCCAATCCAATTAAAAACCATACATTTTGAATTATGCCGGACACCAATTCATTGTTACTGTAATTTAAAATTAAGGGCAATGATAAAACCACCAAGGCTGCCGCTGGCGTTGGTAACCCAATGAATGAACTTGTCTGGCGTTCGTCAATATTAAATTTTGCCAATCTGTATGCAGCACCCATGGTAAACAACAAACCAATTAAGGAGATAAAAAAAGTGCTTGTAAAATAATTTTCATGCCCAGTTTTAAAAATTGAATTAATGGCGTTTTCCCAAGTATCATTTTCAACCGAATTAGAAATCAGCTGAAATAACACAATTCCAGGTACTACCCCACTTGTAACAACATCTGCCAAAGAATCCAATTGTTTCCCAAGTTCCCCATGAACTTTCAGCAATCGTGCTGCAAATCCGTCGAAAAAATCAAAAAATATTCCTAAAAAAACAAAACAGGCTGCTATTACCAACTCCTCTTTAACAGCAAAATATACGGCTATCGTCCCTGAAAGTAAGTTAAGTAAGGTCAATAAATTGGGAACATATTTTTTTAGCATCATTATTTTTATTTTTCGTAAATTTAATCATTGTTTTTCAGTAAACTTTAATTCAATAAAACTATTTAATAAATTGCTAAATGCCACTATTAACATCTACGTACGAACCAACGGTTTTATTTAGAAACAACCATTTTAATACCTCTTACAAAACGTTATTTTTTATTAATACCATCCATTATTCCAGAAAACGGATAAAAACAACCGATGATGATTTCATTGATCTGGACATTTCATCAGTAGGCTCAGATACACTGGTTCTGGCATTGCATGGATTGGAGGGAAGTTCGCAATCCAAGTACATTATATCGGTTTTAAATTATTTAAATTCACAAAAAATTGATGCTGCTGCGCTTAATTTTAGAGGTTGCGGCGGTGAAGACAATAACAAGCCTTACTCCTACCACAGCGGAAAAACTGATGATGTTGATTTGGCCATTACCTATATTTTGACCCAAAATAAATATCGAAATATTTTTTTATTGGGGTACAGTATGGGAGGAAATGTTGCGCTAAAATATATGGGAACTTTTAAAAATATGCCTTATGAAATTAAAGGAGCTGCGGCAATATCAGTTCCTTGCGATTTAAAGGGTTCGGCTTATGCGCTGGAAAGTTTTCATAACACAGTATATCAAAATTTGTTTATGAAAACGCTCAAAGAGAAATCACTGTTGAAATTGAAGAAATTCCCTGATGCTAATCTCAATAAAGAAGTCATTGATAACGCTAAAACATTCAAAGATTTCGACGATGCGGTAACAGCTCCTTTATTCGGTTATAATAACGCTGAAGATTATTGGGAAAAGAACAGTAGCAAACAGTTTATTTCTGAAATATACAAACCAACTTTACTTATTAATGCTTTGGATGATAGTTTTTTAACTGAAAGTTGTTTTCCATTTCAGGAAACTGAGAATCATAAAAAAGTTTATTTTGAAACGCCTAAATACGGAGGTCATGTCGGATTTAATTCCACTATATTCGGTAAAGATTTGTTGTGGAGTGAAAAACGTGTTTTCGAATTTATAAAACATAATATTTCCTAAATTATAAAGTTAAACTTAGAAAGTTTTTTTTTAAATTCGCTTCTTTATTTAATGGCCTTAATAATTTAGCCTAAATATTGTTAACATTTAAACTCATTTTGGGTAAAAGGCTAAAACAGCATCCAATGAATTTTTAACTATTGGTTTTTTAAGTACAATGAACAAAAAATTTCACTTCATTTTTATACTTCTTTTTAGTTGCTTTCAATTGGCGGCACAACAAAAATTATCTTCAAAAGCAACTGTGAGCGTGGTTACTTGTGGTCAGGGAAACGAATTGTATAGCGCTTTTGGACATAGTGCATTTCGGGTATATGATCCGTTTTTGAAATTGGATAAAATATATAACTACGGTACTTTCGACTTTAATAAACCAAATTTCTACTTAAATTTTGTTAAAGGAAAATTGATCTACCAGCTTTCAACTACAAGGTTTGGTTATTTTTTGCAAGAGTATAACTATGAAAATCGTTGGGTAAAACTCCAAAAATTGAATTTGAATGAAGAAGATACTCAGGCTGTTTTTGATTTTTTGGAAAACAATGCAAAGCCTGAAAACAGTTCTTATCAATACGATTTCTTTTATGACAATTGTTCCACAAAAATTGAAGAAGTAATTAAAACAGTTTTAAAAGACAAAGTTACTTTTAACAACAATCATATTACCAGCAATAAGTCTCATCGGGATTTAATCGCAGATTATACTTCTGAAAAATTTAAATGGGGGAAATTTGGAATAGATTTGGCTTTGGGTTCTGTAATTGACAAAGAAGCAACTGCTGCTGAATATAAATTTTTACCCGATTATATTTTTCGTGGTTTTAACAATGCCACTATAAATGTTGATGGAAAAGAAAATCCATTGGTAGAAGCAGACATTACCGTTTTAAAGGAAAAAAAACAACCTATTCCTTTTTCCATAACGCAACCTTTCATTGTCTTTTTAGTGATAGCCCTGTTTTTTATTTTTAAAACCTATCAAAATTACACGACAGACAAAAGAAGCAAATGGGTTGATTTTTTACTATACTTTATTACCGGATTGATAGGAGTTGTTGTTTTATTGCTTTGGTTTGCCACAAGCCATACTGCAACTTATAAGAACTTCAACTTTTTGTGGGCTTTTGCTCCAAATTTAGTAATCGCTTTTTTTATGTTTAAACCTGTTTTAGCAAAATGGTTGGCAAATTATAATAAATTACTACTCATTTTATTGGCAATACAGGCAATTTTATGGATACTGAAGGTACAGGTTTTCAATTTAGCCATCATTCCAATTATGGCAATGCTTTTTATTCGTTACAGCTATTTAATTGTGAAGCATAAATAAGTTTATTTGTTTAGTTTTAACTTTCAGTTTACTGCCAACTGAAACTGCAAACTGTAAACTAATTTATTTAGAAGTCCTGCTCCTCATTATGTAAAAACTTTTGTTTTGCCAATAACTGTTCTTCTGTTTCAACAATATCGTCATCGGGTACACAACAATCTACCGGACAAACAGTGGCACATTGAGGTTCGTTAAAAAAGCCTTTGCACTCAGTACATTTATCGGCAACTATAAAGTAATATTCATCATTAACAGGTTCTTGATCCTCATCAGCACTAAATTCCTTGCCATTTGCTAAAGCTATTTTTCCGGACAGTTTTGTTCCATCAGAAAATTTCCAATTTTCTGCGGCTTCATATATTGCATTATTAGGGCATTCCGGTTCACAAGCGCCACAATTAATACATTCATCCGTTATTATTATTGCCATAATTTTATTTAGATTAATTTTGCAGCAAATATAAAATTTAATTTTTAAGATATCATACAATGAATTTAGAGCAACGAATAGAAGCTTTCGCTAAACTCGGTAAATTTTTTAAGCAATTTTCAACTTCAAAAATGGAGAAAGACGAAAACTCTGAATTCAATCCTGTTCTTTTTGATGCATTTAAAATGCAAATTAAAAGAGCATCGGAATTTAACGGTTGGTTTACCCAAGAAAATGTTTTAAAATCTTTTGAAAGCTGGAGCGAAGCACTAACCATTGAAAATTTAGAAAAGTGGACTTCAAACTATCAAATTGATGAAAATACTGTTCCTAAAAAAGTTGCCATTATTATGGCAGGAAACATCCCATTGGTCGGTTTTCATGATTTTTTGTCTGTATTACTCAGTGGCAATAATGCGTTGGTAAAACTTTCTTCAAATGACAAGTATTTTATACCTTTAATTGCCAAATTTTTAGAATACTACCATCCATCTTTTAAAAATAAAATCACTTTTACCGAAGAGAAATTAACAGGATTTGATGCTGTAATTGCTACCGGAAGCAACAATACAACACGTTATTTCGACTATTATTTTAGAAAATATCCTTCCATTATTCGAAGTAGCCGAAATTCGGTTGCCATCATTACCGGCAAAGAAACAAAGCAGGAACTGGAAGCTTTGGGGGAAGATATTTTCCAATATTTCGGTTTGGGTTGCAGAAGTGTTTCTAAAATATTTGTCCCTGAAAACTATAATTTTGACCTTCTTTTTAATGCCTTGTTTAAATTTAATGAAATCATAAACATTAAGAAATACGAAAATAACTACGATTATAACAAAGCCATTTATTTAATGAGTTTATTTAAAATTAAGGACAATGGTTTTGTGATGTTAAAAGAAGATTCAAGTTATACATCGCCAATTGCAACCATATTTTATGAATTTTACGATTCTTTTGAAAATTTGTTGGTAAAATTAGAAACAGAAAAAGAAGCCATTCAGTGTATTGTCTCCAATGAAAACAATTTAAATTTTGTGAAATTTGGTCAAACCCAACATCCAAAATTATGGGACTATGCCGATGACATTGACACTTTCCGATTTTTGTTAAATATATAACACATTTTTTTATTTTTAGGAGGTCTGCTACGTCTTTTTTTCCGAAATTTGCGTAAAAATAAATTCATATTTTAAGCCAAATGAAAAAACATAATTTTAGTGCAGGCCCATCGATTTTACCTCAAGAAGTTATTAAAAAAGCATCAGACGCTTTATTAAATTTTAATGGTCTTGATTTATCGTTAATTGAAGTTTCACACAGAAGCAAAGACTTTGTTGATGTGATGGATAACGCTTGCAACTTAGT
>JAGXIN010000112.1 GCA_024635575.1 Flavobacteriia bacterium | reverse complement strand
TGGAGTAAAATAATGAGTATAATAACCGGAACCAATAATTAAATCGTTTTTCATAGTTACCTTATCAAAGTATTCTTTTTCTGTTTTAAGCCAATCGGAAGGGTCAACATTAGGATCAGTACTCCAATGGCTAGTTGTAACAGTTAGAAAAACAGGTTTGTATTCTTCTTTCGGGGCTTCTTGACCAAAAGATTTTGAAGTAAATAAAATTGTGAATGCAAGCATTCCAAATAAAACATTTTTAATTGTTTTCATAAGTGGTAAAATTTAGTTAGTAATTAAAATAAAGTAACCATTAACAGTCAGATGACTGGATTAGATAGTTACACAAAAAATTTGTTAAATAAAATAACAGTATTTATAAATAAAATTTATGAGGTTTGTTGTAGCAATTTGGAGTTGTAATTGCTATTAAGTTCTGTTACATAATAAGTAACCGTACTATAATAATTTTATAAATATAATAATTTTAGGTTACAAAACATTAAGAATGGTAAAAATAATTAGAAGTTTATGACACAATCAATAAATGTTTAAAATTATTTTATACAACCTCAGCGATAACAAAAGTGCTTCCTCCAATAAAAATCAAATCGTTTTCACAAGCCGTACTGAATGCCGTTTTATAGGCAATATCAACCGATTCGTAAGCTTCACCCATTAATTGAAATTTGGCGCAATGCTGTTTTAATTCATGGGCATCCAAACCTCTTGGAATATTTGGTTTGCAGAAATAATAAATAGCATTTTTGGGGAATAAAGGCAGTATTGAAGCTAGATCTTTATCATTTACAACTCCAAAAACAATATGAAGCTGATCAAATTTTTCCTCCTGAAGTTGTTTCAGGACATAATGCAATCCTTCTGCATTATGGGCCGTATCGCAAATAACTTTTGGACGTTCATTTAAAACTTGCCATCTGCCCAAAAGCCCTGTGTTTTTAACAACTTTTTGAAGTCCGTTTTTTATATTTTTTTCTGAGATCACAAAACCTTTCTTTTTCAAAACTTCTATGGTTTGAAGGACAGTTTTAATATTGTGGATTTGATAGGAACCTTTTAAATCTGATTCATACGCATTGTTATCATTGTTTGAAGCCAAAAATAGAGGCGCAGATTTTTCTTTCGCAATTTTCTCAAAAACTTGAAATACTTCTTTTTGATATTCTCCAATAACTACAGGCACTTTGTGTTTTATAATTCCTGCTTTTTCAAAAGCAATTTCAGGCAGGGTTTCTCCCAAAAATTGCATGTGATCGTATCCGATATTTGTAATAACTGAAACTTCCGGAGTAATAATGTTGGTTGAATCCAGCCTTCCTCCTAATCCTACTTCAATCACAGCAATATCCACTTTGTGTTTTGCAAAACAATCGAATGCCAAACCCACCGTCATTTCAAAAAATGAAAGATTATTTTCTTCAAAAAAGAACTTATTGCTTTTTATGAAGTTGACTACTTCAATTTTCTTGATGAGTTCACCATTGATTTTAATGCGCTCCCTAAAATCTTTTAAATGTGGTGAAGTATACAAACCAATCTTATAACCTGCTTCTTGCAAAACAGAAGCCAGCATATGGCTTGCGGAACCTTTTCCGTTGGTTCCGGCCACGTGAATGGTTTTAAACGTTGATTCGGGAAAATTAAGATGTCTTGAAAGCGCAATGCTGTTGGTTAAATCTTTTCTAAAGGCTGTTTTTCCTTGCCTTTGGTACATGGGCAATTGCGAAAACATCCAGATTAGGGTGTTTGTATAATCCATTAAAAATTATTGAGACAATGAAAATCTATATTTTATAACGCCAATTTGCTTGGAAGGCGCATTCGAATCGGGCTGCCATGTTGTTTTTAAAGCGGCTTCTTTTGCTTGTGACAACAAACACCCTGCGGTATTGGTTGATCCTTTTATGCCTGGAGTTGCTTGAATCACTTTTCCATAAACGTTCACTTCAATACTCACCACAACCAACCCCTCTTCATCACAAATATAATTGGGTTTTGGTCGGCTTATTGGCTTTCTGTTTCCCAATTGATAATCACCGCCACCACCTCCGGATCCGGCTCCATTTCCATAGTAGCCATTTGCGTTTGGATCACCGGTTATTTTTCCTTTGTCTCCGGCAGTATTGTCATCTCCTTGTCCACCAGTTGCTGTTCCGTCGGAATTGCTCACCCCTCCTATTAAAGCATCTAATTTCTTTCTTTTTTCCAGTTCTTCCGCTTGTTGTTTTGCAATCGCTTCTTTTTGGGCTCGTTCTTTTCTGGCAATTTCATCGGCTTTCTTTTTTGCTTCCAATTGTTTTTTTATGACAATGGCATCTTCCGTATTTTGTGTAAGCACCTCTTCAGCTACTTTGGGAGCCTTTTCTGTTACTTGTTCTTTAACGGCTTCCTGTTGTTCTTTTACGGTTTCTTGGGATGCTGCTCTTAAAGGTTCGGTAGGCTGAATATTTCCCGTTCCTACTTCAGAAGTACCAAAATTTAAGGCAATCCCAAATTCTTCAGGAGGATCTAAATAAGTCATTCCGAAGAAAAAGAGTGACACCACTAAGAGGATCATCACCAAACTTGTTAATACGGCTGACTTTTTTTTATGGTCTGTATCTAATAAACTTGACATATTTTTATTTTGGACGAACTGCCAATATTACTTTATATCTATTTCTGTTTGCAATATCCATAACTTTTACTGCTTTTTCTATGGGAACGCCTTCTTCTGCCCTTAAAACTATGGTAGGCTCCTCTTTTCCCGCCAATATTGCTAGCAAATCTTGTTCCAATATTTCCTCATTTGCTATTTTGTTGTCAATATAAAAAACCAAATCTTTTGTAATGGTTACTGAAGTGGCTTTTTTATTTTCGGTTTTCCCACTTGCTTTTGGCAGCAAAATATCCAATGCGCTAGTGGTCACCAATGTTGAAGTGATCATAAAAAATATAAGCAACAAAAAAACAATGTCGGTCATGGACGACACACTAAATTCCGAACTTATTTTATTTCTGCCTCTTATATCCATATTCTATATTTTGTTGAAAAGTTGAAAGTTAAAAGTTAAAGGTTAAACTAAATTTCTATTTCCTCTCTACTCCTCCTATATTATAATTAATCGTTAATTATTAATTTCTTCCTCCTTTTTTAATTGGCTTATTGCCTAATTGGCTCATTGACTAATTACCTTCTCTCTTTTTTAATTATTAATTATTAATTATTTTAAATTGGTTCGTTTAACAAGTCTAAAAATTCTAATGAATGCGCTTCCATTTCATACACTACTTTATTGGTTCGCACCACCAAATGATTGTATTGAATATAGGCAATAATACCAACAATTAAACCTGCAACAGTGGTAGTCATAGCTGTATACAATCCGTCGGAAAGCATTTTAATGTCTATTTGTCCCCCTGCATTCGCTATTTGGTGAATGGCTATAATCATACCGATAACAGTTCCCAAAAATCCAAGCATAGGCGCGGCTCCTGAAATAGTAGCCAGCACGCTCACATTTTTTTCAAGTTTATAAATTTCCAATCTCCCGGCATTCTCAATGGCGGTATTTATATCTGCCAGTGGTTTGCCAATTCTGGAAACGCCTTTTTCAATTAACCGGGATGCTGGTGAATTTACCTGTGCACATAAAACTTTTGCTGAATCAAGTTTTCCATGTGATACATAATCCCTTATTTGATTCATAAAATTGCTGTCGGTTTTTGAAGCGGCTTTTATGGCAAAATATCTTTCAAAATAAATATAAAAAGAGACGGTTAATAAAACTAAAAGTATGGCAATGATTATTTGGCCACCCAAACCTCCATCCATAATAAGGTTGTAAACAGAAAGCGATTTTTCTTCAGAAATAGTTTCCTGTAAAATTTCAGTTGAATCTTGTAGCATAATTAAAAACGTTGGATTATTTTTTTAGTTTTATTTTATTTTCATTTAACGAAAATATGAATTTAAAATTGCATTTAAATTTTTTATAAAAAAACCCGAGATCAATCTCGGGCAATTCTAATCTTAAAAAGTGAGATTCCTCATCAGCATAAAAGCAATTGACCCGGAAACAAAACCGACTGCTGCCAGCCAGGATATTTTTTTGAAGTACCACATGAAATTAATTTTCTCCATTCCCATAGCTACAACCCCAGCTGCAGAACCTATAATTAACATGCTTCCCCCTGTCCCTGCTGAAAACGCAACAAAATGCCATAAATGATCATCTATTGGCTCTTGAAACATTCCCATACTGGCAGCTACTAAAGGAACATTATCAATTACTGCAGAACCAACACCCAAAGCCATAATCACAATATCAGTATTTGGAACCATTATTTTCAGGGCTTCCGCACCATTAAATAAAATTCCCAAAGATTCTAAAGCGGCGACCGCCATTAATATTCCAAAGAAAAATAACACACTCGGCATTTCAATTCTTGACAATGATTTGTGCACAGGGCTATGAAACGCTATCGCTTCATCTTCTTCAGTTACATCAATACTTGAAATCGAAAATTGAAATCTACTGTATATTTCTGCAAAAATGCCCACAACTGACAATGACAACATCATCCCCACATAAGGAGGTAAATGCGTAATGGTTTTAAATATTGGGACAAAAATAATAGACCCTAAACCTAAATATAACATTGTTGGTCCATATTTACTTTCTGCATCTTCATTTTCATATACAACACTTTCAATATTCCCTTTAAAAGGTTTCATAAAAGAAGCAATAAATACAGGAACAACCATACACACCAATGATGGAATAATTAAATATTCCATCAATTTTGCCGAAGTCACTTTTTTACCGATCCAAAGCATTGTAGTTGTAACATCTCCAATTGGAGACCAGGCTCCACCCGCATTCGCAGCAATAATTATTAAACTGGCAAACCATATACGGGTACCTTTATCGCTTACTATTTTTTGAAGAATGGTAATAAGTACGATAGTAGCTGTTAAGTTATCAATAATTGCGGAAAGAACGAATGCCAAAAATGCAAAAATCCATAATAGCCTTTTCTTGCTTTTTGTTTTGATGAAACTTTTAAATGTTGAAAAACCATCGAAATAATCAATAATCTCCACAATGGTCATGGCACCCAATAAGAAAAATAGGATTTCGGCTGTTTTCCCCAAATGATGCAGCAGTGTTTCCTCCATTAAGTGACGCCTTTCCGTTAAAGAGAAATCAGCAAAGCCTTCAACCAGTTTATGTCCGGCAGAATTGAACCAATTTGGAAATGTGTCAATTCCAAAAGCCACCAAAGCCCATAGAATCGCCATCATTGCCAATGCTGGGATAAGCTTGTCCACTTTTAAATTATGTTCTAAGGCAATTGCCAAATAGCCTAAAATGAAGATTACTACAATAATTGATTCCATGTTTTTATTTGAAGTTTAGATTAATTGTTTTAAGGCTATTTCAAAAGCAGTTTTACAAATCTGCTTTTTATCTGAATTTCTTTTATGTGTTTTTTCCAATGCATTTTTTATGGTGTTTGAGGTATCTCCAAAAATAGCAGCATCTTTCATAGGCAACTCCACTCTCGACTCCATTAAATAGGCAAATACTCGTGCAATTCCACAATTTGAAATAAAATCGGGCAGTAAACTTACTTGCTTATCAGCAAACTCCATAATAGGTCCGAAAAAAATTTCCTTATCGGCAAAAGGAACATTTGCACCTGGAGAAATAACTTCTAATCCTGATGCTGCCATCTTAGTTACCTGATCTTGAGTAACCAAACGTGACGCAGCGGCAGGAACAAATATTTCTGCAGGCAAGGACCAAATTTTTTCATTAATTTCATCAAAAGGAATCATATTTTTGGCAGACAATTGGTTGCCGTCTTTTTCTAAAAACAGGGTTTTCATTTCTTCCATGGTAAATCCCGCTTCATTTATTAAACCACCGTTTCTGTCAATAATTCCAACCACTTTAGCGCCCAATTGCGTTAAATAATAAGCCGATGCAGAACCAACATTTCCAAATCCCTGTACAATGGCTCTTTTTCCTTTAATGGAACCTCCATAAATATTATAATAATGTTTTACGGCTTCGGCAACGCCATAGCCCGTTAACATATCTGCAACTGTAAACTTTTTAGATAAATCGGGTGAATATTCAATATCTTCAATCACCTTTATGACCCCAAATCGCAACTGACCAATTCTGTTGATTTTCTCTGCTTCAGTAGGTTTAAAATGTCCATTAAAAACACCTTCCTGCGGATGCCAGACACCACAATCTTCTGTCATTGGAATCACTTCATGGATTTCATCCACATTTAAATCGCCGCCGGTTCCGTAATAATGCTTTAATAAAGGAGAAACGGCTTTATACCATCTTCTCAGAACTTCTTTTTTTCTAGGATCGTTCGGATCAAAATTAATACCAGATTTCGCGCCGCCAATTGCAGGTCCTGAAACGGTAAATTTCACTTCCATTGTTTTGGCTAATGAAAGCACTTCATTCATATCCAATCCCTTGCGCATTCTCGTTCCTCCGCCTGCGGCACCTCCGCGCAATGAATTTATTACAGTCCATCCCTCCGCTTCTGTTTCTTGATCTTTCCAGTGAAATACAATTTCTGGCTGCTTATCTTCGTACTTTTTTAATAATTTTTTCATCCTTGATTTTAACTAATTATGACTTTAATATACTTACTGTTCTTAATAAAATTACTGCTGTTTTTAAATATAATTCCCCCCAAAAGGAGGTCACATTTGTGTCATAATTTAGTTGTTATGCATTATTATTAAATTTATCAAGTGCAACAAATATAATAAAAACTTAGTCACTAATGCGAAGATTTTCCAATAGCAATTGTCTTTCTTAATTTAAATAACTCAAACATATCATTCCCTTGATTTTCAGAACATAACCTTAATAAATAGATAAATAAAAAAATCATATTAAGATATATTTTCCTTTTTTGAGGTCCATTTTATTCATTTATTAAAAATACTGACATCTTTAAAATACAATTCCCCCCTATTTTTATCAAATATGTAAAATTTAACTTAAAAAAGATTTATATTTGAACAAAAAATAAATTATATATAAAACTCTTATTAATTATGGATTTTAATCTGTCTGAAGAACAAATCATGATACGCGATGCCGCTCGTGATTTTGCTCGAACTGAACTTTTGCCGGGCGTAATTGAACGCGATGAAAAACAACAATTTCCTGCTGAACAAATAAAAAAAATGGGAGAACTTGGATTTTTGGGAATGATGGTTGATCCACTTTATGGTGGAAGCGGTCTGGATACAGTATCTTATGTACTGGCCATGGAAGAATTTTCAAAGATTGATGCATCGGCTTCAGTAGTGATGTCAGTAAATAATTCTTTGGTTTGCTGGGGATTGGAGACTTATGGTACAGAAGAACAAAAACAAAAATATTTGGTTCCGCTTGCGAAAGGCGAAATCATTGGCGCTTTTTGTTTGAGTGAACCAGAAGCTGGTTCTGACGCCACTTCACAACGCACTACCGCAATAGACAAAGGAGATTATTATTTGTTAAACGGAACAAAAAACTGGATTACCAACGGAAACAATGCGAGTGTTTATATTGTAATTGCACAAACCGATGTTGCAAAAGGACATAAGGGAATCAATGCCATTATTGTGGAGAAAGGAATGCCGGGTTTTGCTGTTGGAAATAAAGAAAATAAATTGGGAATTCGCGGATCAGATACACATTCTTTAATGTTTACCGATGTAAAAGTACCAAAAGAAAATAGAATTGGCGAAGACGGATTCGGATTCAAATTTGCCATGAAGACACTTGCGGGTGGAAGAATTGGAATTGCCGCGCAAGCTTTAGGAATCGCTTCCGGAGCTTATGAATTGGCGTTAAAATATTCTCAAGAACGCAGGACCTTTGGAAAAGAAATTAGCCAACACCAGGCCATTGCATTTAAGTTGGCCGATATGGCAACTTCTATTGAAGCCTCCAGACTTTTATGCATGAAAGCTGCCTGGGAAAAAGACCAACACCTTAACTATGATTTGAGTGGTGCCATGGCAAAATTATATGCCGCAGACACTGCTATGAATGTGACCGTTGAAGCGGTGCAAATTCACGGAGGTTATGGTTTTGTAAAAGAATACCATGTGGAACGTTTGATGCGTGACGCCAAGATTACCCAAATTTATGAGGGAACTTCTGAAATTCAAAAAATAGTGATTTCAAGATCCATATTAAGCTAAATAGTATTGAGTA
>JAGXIN010000018.1 GCA_024635575.1 Flavobacteriia bacterium | reverse complement strand
TACGTCGGCACGTATGGAAAACCGCTGAATGGGTTTTTTATTGGCAAGAATTTGATTGATTTGCGCCTGTCCTATTTTCCAATTCCGCAATTTTTCTTGTGCAGCTTCAAACAATTCCGGCTGACTTTCCTTGATGCTCGCCGCTTGCAGCAATTCTTCCTGGGCAGTTACCAATTCCGGAGAATAAACAGTGGCCAATGTTTGTCCGCGCCCGACTTTTTCTCCGGTAAAGTTGATGGAAATCTGTTCAATTCTTCCAGGAATATGGGTAGATTGTGAATAGGCATTGCGTTCATCTATTTCAACTTTTCCGTTCAGTCTTATTTCTTTGGTAGCATTGCTTGCTCCAACAATCATAGTGGTGATATTGGCCAACTTCATGGCATCTTCACTCATTTGGTAACTATTGGGATCACCTCCCTCACTGGAAGTTTCAAGTGGAATTAAATCCATACCGCAGATAGGGCAGTCACCAGGTTCATTCCTTCTGATTTGTGGATGCATGGAACAAGTCCAAATTTGTGCTGCTGTCTCATCACTATGATCGTTATTATCAGCTTGTTTTTCTCCGCCTCCAAATAACAACCATCCCAATAAGATTCCAATAACCAAAATTCCGGCTGTTTTAAGTATTTTTTTATTTTTTGCTTTCATTATTCCTGTGATTTAGAATTTAAATAATCCAATTTTGCTTCGGCTGTAAATCCATTTTTTATGGCTTCAACTTTTTGGGTTTGTAACATTAATATATCCTGATTCATTTGCAAAACATCTTCAAAATCTATGGTGGCATTGCTAAAACCAGAAATAAGCAATTTATTTGCCTGCTCTGAACTAACGAGTTGCTTTTCATATAAAACAATAAGTTGTTCGGCTTTCTTAAGATTATAAACCGTCATTTCATAGGCGCTTTGCAATTCATTCTTTTGGGCTTCCTGTTCCTGTTCCAAGCTGTTTACCATAAACGCGGCCTCTTTTTTAGCGGCGTTGTATTTTTTTCTGAAAATAGGCAAGGTCACGGTGAGCATCGGCATAATGACATCTTGTCCGTTCATTTCCGGATTGGCATCAGTACGTTTTGAAACTATGGAATAATCAATTCCCAAACCAAGCATCGGCAATCCTTCTTTTTGAGCCACTATTTGCTGAATTTTATAGGATTGTTTTTGCTTTTCCAAACCAACAACGCTGGGATGGTTTTTAAATAAATCTTCAGAATCCAATAAAATTTCCGGGTTTTTGAATAGTAGGGTATCTTGTACCTTCACAATCATTTCCGGTTTTTGGTTCAGCATTAAATTGAAATCGGTTTCCAAAGGTTTCAGCATATCATCAAGTAATTTAATTTCAGTAATTGCTGATTCCCTTTTGATATCCACTTTAATTACATTTACCATGGGCGCATTTCCGCTTTTAAACCTGCTTAAAGACAATTCGCGGTAAGAATCTAGAATAGCCAGATTTTCTTTTTTAAGCTGAATGGTTTTTTCAAGCGCATACAATTCTGCATAAACAGATTTTATGTCGAAGAACAATTTGTTGCGCAGGTTTAAATAGTTCTGAAATTTGGCTTCAGCCATTAAAACAGAAGCATTTTCCTTTGCCTGAAGCGTTCCAAACCATGGAAACATCTGCATCAAAGAAAATTTGGCTTCTTGCGCGCCCAACCTTGTTTCTACCATTTTTCCAAAAGCACTCATGGTCAAGGCTGGATCAGGCAAACTCGATACCTGAGGGGCTTTTTGCATCGCTGCTTCAAATTGCGCATAGGCCGATTTCAGTTTCGGATTGTTTTCTGCCGCTGTCTGTAAATAGGCATCTAAAGTCTGCGCAGAAACGTGCTCAGTGTTTATTCCGAAGAATAAAAGGATAAAGAAAATGCCCCCCAATCCCCTAAGAGGGAATTTGGGCTGGTTTTTAAATATTTTTATTGCATTATACATAGGATATTTTCTTTTAAATTATTGAACTTCAATTGAGTTATCCTCTTGAAGTAGTTCTGGTGACGGGCTTTTTTTTACCTCATTTTCCCTCCAGATAGCCTGCAAAACGGGAACCACAAAAATGGTCATGATTTGAATAACCATACCTCCAAAAATTGGAATTGCCATAGGCACCATAATATCTGCTCCTTTTCCAGTGGAAGACAATATCGGTAAAAGTGCAATAATAGCCACCGCAGCTGTCATCATCGCAGGCCGTACTCTTTTTGATCCGGCTTCCATAACTGAATCTCGTACGGCTGAAACAGTTTTTGGATTCCTTCTTTCAAAAACCTGGTGAATGTAAGTTCCCATTAAAACCCCGTCATCTGTTGCAATTCCGAAAAGAGCAATAAAACCAACCCAAACGGCCACACTTAAATTAATGGTATGTATTTGAAACAGATCCCGCATATTCTCTCCGGAAATCGCGAAATCCATAAACCAGGGTTGCCCGTATAACCAAATCATAATAAATCCACCGGAAAAAGCCACAAATACTCCTGAAAAGTGAATGGTGGAAGCAATGATGGTTTTAAACTGGAAGTACAACAACAGGAATATTAAAACCAAACTGATTGGTATTACAATAGCCAATCTTTTTACAGCCCGAACCTGATTTTCATAATTTCCTGAAAACTTATAACTGATACCTGCCGGGACTATTAATTCTCCGGTATCTATTTTCCCTTGAATGTAATTTTGGGAGTCATTCACCACATTCACTTCTGCAAAACCATCGCGCTTGTCAAACAGCACATAGCCCACCAAAAAAGTATCTTCACTTTTTATCATTTGAGGTCCACGTATGTAATTTAATTTAGCCAATTCTCCCAGTGGAATTTGAGCGCCGCTTTTTGTGGGCACAAGTATTTTTTTAATACTTTCCGGATCATCGCGCAACTCCTGCGGATAACGCACCCGTACAGGGAAACGCTCCCTTCCTTCAACCGTGGTGGTGATTTCCATCCCACCAATGGCAGTTTCCATGGTTTGCTGCACATCTTCTATCGTTAAACCATATCGTGCAATGGCATTTCTGTCAATATCTATCTCCAAATAAGGTTTTCCCACGGTACGATCGGCAAAAACAGCTTCCGCTTTCACAGAAGGCACTTCTTTTAAAAGCCCTTCCAGCTGCAATCCGAATTCCTGAATGGTTAATAGGTCAGGGCCAAACACTTTTATTCCCATTGGCGCCCGCATTCCTGTTTGCAACATAACCAAACGGGTTTCAATAGGCTGCAATTTAGGGGCTGAGGTAACTCCCGGGATATGGGTGGCTTTTACAATTTCATCCCAGATATCATCAGGATTTTTGATATGTTCCCGCCAGTTTCTGTAATAATCCCCGTCTTCATCTTCAATTAGATTTTCCTGGGAAACTTTTTGATTTATAGCGTCTTCATTGCTTAAAGTATCCCCGGATTTTAAGATAAAACGTTCGTCATGAGCAACTTTAAATGCCAGTGGGTTTCCATCATGAGAAAGGATATATTCGGGTTTGTAATTAATAATATTTTCATACATAGAAATAGGTGCAGGATCTAAGGCACTTTCAATTCTTCCTAATTTTCCGACGGCTACATCTATTTCCGGAATATTTGTAATTGCCATATCCAACTTTTGCAAAGTTTCCTTGGATGCTTCAATTCCCGCATGGGGCATAGAAGTTGGCATCAGTAAAAAGCTTCCTTCATTTAAGGCAGGCATAAATTCTTTTCCAACTCCGGGAAAAGTATCGGCCATTCCTGTCCAAACCGATGTGGTTCTTACATCCCAGCCCACTTTATCAAATCCGTTGGCCGCAAAACCAAAAATACTTGGAAAACCCAGCCAAACCATAATTCCGAAGAAAATGGTGATTAACGGGAGCATTAGGAATTTCTTTTTATTGACAAGGCACCAACTTAAAATGGGTTGGTAGTATTTAACCATGCCCATTAAAATTCCCAGAATAAGAGATAGCAATACAATTACAAAGAGATAGTTTGAAAACACGGAATTTTGATGGCCAAGCGGCAACCATTCTTCCGAAAGAAAAAACAGCGTTACCGCAACAATAATGAACAAGGTAATTTGAGTGGAGTATTTCCCTAAAAATTTCGGATTTTTATCTTCCACCAATCTTAAAACTCCAATAACCACTAAGGCAATTGGAAGCCAAAAACTGAAGTAAATTGATAAAAATAAACCTGCAACTATCAAAACGATATTCCATGTTCGGACCATTTTTGCTTTTTGAATTCTGATATTAAATGCAAAGTAAGAAAGCATAGGCAGAATTATAATTCCTATAATAAAGGAGGCCACAAGAGCGAAGGTTTTTGTAAAAGCCAATGGCCTGAACAATTTTCCTTCGGCATTTTCCATAAAAAATACGGGAAGAAAACTCACAATGGTCGTTAACAGCGCCGTAGTAACCGCAGGAAAAACCTCCATGGTCGCTTGCTGTATGATTGCCAGAAGTTTGGCACCTTTTGAATCTTTATTTTCCGGCATTTCCAAATGCCTTATGGTATTCTCGACAAAAATAATTCCAACATCTACCATCACACCAATAGCAATGGCAATTCCCGATAACGCTACGACATTGGCATCAACTCCAAAATAGCGCATCGCAATAAAAGTCATGAGCACCCCAACAGGCAACAAACTTGAAATCAATAGGGAAGCCCTTAAGTTGAGTACCAATACCAGAATTACAATAATACTTATTAGAATCTCATGTGAAAGTGCGTTTTCAAGTGTAGCAATGGTTTCATGAATTAATTGTGTCCTGTCATAAAATGGAACGATAGTGACCTTGCTTAGGGTGCCATCTGCCAGGGTTTTTTGAGGTAACCCCGGGGAAATTTCCTTAATTCTTTCCTTGGTGTTTTCAATGGCTTGCAATGGATTTGAGCCATAGCGGGCTACGACTACACCCCCAACTACGTCAGCACCACCTTTGTCTAAAATTCCGCGCCTTTCGGCGGGACCTAAATGCACCACGCCCAAATCCTTGATCAGGATTGGTTTGTTGTCCTGTACAGTAACCACGGAATTTTCAATATCCTCAACAGATTCTATATAACCCAGTCCGCGAACCAGATATTCCACTTTGTTTATTTCCAAAGTTTTGGCACCAATGTCACGGTTGGAATTTTTCACAGCCATCATCACCTGATCAATTCCAACGTTATATGCTTTCAGCGCATCCGGGTTTACATCTATCTGGTATTCCTGAACATATCCCCCCACAGAGGCAACTTCCGAAACGCCGGTAGTACCGCTCAAGCCAAGTTTTACGTAGAAATCCTGGATGGTTCGAAGTTCATGCAAGTCCCAGCCTCCGGTAACGTTCCCTTGGGGGTCACGACCTTCTAGCGTATACCAAAACACCTGCCCCAATCCGGTTGCATCCGGACCCATTGTTGGCGATACTCCCTTAGGTAAAATATTATCGGGAAGCGAATTTAATTTTTCCAAAACCCGGGTTCGCGACCAATAGAATTCTATCTCTTCTTCAAAAATGATATAGATAATGGAAAACCCGAACATAGAGGTGCTTCTTATGGAACTTACCCCGGGAATTCCAAGTAAGGAAGTCGTTAGGGGATAAGTAATTTGGTCTTCAATATCCTGAGGAGATCGCCCGGACCAGTCGGTAAATACAATTTGTTGGTTTTCGCCAATATCAGGAATGGCATCTACCGGAACGGAATCTTTTGGCAGGAAACCGATATCCCAGCTGAATGGTGTCGTAACCAAGCCCCAGCCAATAAATGATGCGAGCAGAAGTACAGTAACCAATCGGTTATAAAGAAAATATTTTATAAGCTTATCGAACATTTTTTTGATTATTTAATGAGTTGATTCTGAAAGAACAATAGAAATGATTTTAAAAAAATCATAACAATGCTTTAACGCCTAAAGTTAAATACTTTGGCGGTCAAAAAAAAACGATAAATAATCAAATAAGGAAAACTTGGTCCAAAACGAGAATGTCTGTGACCAGCAACGGCGGGGAATAATATTTAAAAGGAACAATATTTTCATCATAACCCTCAAATAAATTAAGATAAGAATAAGTAAAAGAAGCAACAAATACTTGTTGCTCAAAATTTAAGGTTGAAAAGTTAGTGTTTAATTCATTTTGGCCTTTAAATTCCTTGATGTTATCCTTACAGCAATTGTCTTTATTGATGGTGTTACCATCAATGGAAGTTGTTTTTTGAAGTTCCATGCCGCAAGATTCAGCTTTAGAAAATAACGCAATATCAACCAGTGTATGACCACAATAGTGCTCACTGACTGTAAACGACATGGTAGATAATAAAACCACAAATGCCATTATAATTGCCGATATTTTTCTAAATAATTGCTTCATAATGAACTGCAAAGATACAAATATTTTAAAGCGATAAATTAATTTTTTGTTAAAATAATGTAAAAGCAAGTTTAGGATATGCTAAAAACATCAATAATAATGTAAATTTTTTTAGCGTATTCACAATAAACAGTTCATTGTTACTTTAATTAGGTATAATTATGATATATTTGAAATTATTTTTTTTAATGAATGAAAACACTAAAATTTTTTATTTTAGGCTTATTTTTTAGCATTTCGAACCTTGTAAAATCTCAGGAAACATTACCAATATATTCTGATTATTTATCGGATAATGTGTATTTGGTGCATCCTGCGGCTGCGGGAATTGGAAATTGCGGAAAAATAAGACTGACAGCCCGAAGCCAATGGGCCGGAATAGATGACGCGCCTTCATTACAAACACTGAGTGCGCATACAAGAATTGGGGAGAAAATGGGCGTTGGTTTAATTCTTTTCAATGATAAAAATGGTTATCATTCCCAGCAAGGCGTTCAAGGCACTTATGCCTATCATTTAAATTTCGGAAGAATTGAGGATGTGAATCAATTATCGTTTGGACTTTCGTTAATGGTTGTTAATAACAGTGTGGACGAAAGCTCTTTTGTTATTCCTGATCCCGTGATTTCACAAATTGTTCAAAGCGAGAATTATTTCAATGCCGATTTTGGCGCGGCTTATCATAAAGGTGGATTTTTCTCTTATTTTACGGCAAAAAATATCATGTTGAGCGCCAGGAATTTATACAATGATCGCTACGAATCACTTAATTTAAGAAGGTATTTGGTGACATTGGGATATTATTATGGACAAGGGAAAAGTTTGCAGTTGGAGCCTTCTATTATGGCACAAACGATTGAAAGAACAGGGGAGAAGTTTGTGGATTTCAATTTAAAAGTTTACAAAGAAGTTGCAGATGCGCAACTTTGGGCAGCTTTTTCATATAGAAAAGGTTTTGACAATGCAGATACGGAAGAACTCAATTATTTAACACCAATTATTGGTGTTAATTATAAAAACTTTATGGTGTCTTATACTTATACAAAACAATCCGGTGAATTTTTATTTGAAGACGCCGGTTACCATCAAATTACTTTAGGACTTAATTTTGGTTGTAGAGAACCTCGAAAAGTTGGTTGCCCTAATATAAATTCCTCATTCTAATTTACGAATTAAGAATTTTTAGGGACTCAGAACTTTATTAACTGAGGATTAAGTTTTTTTAAATAGAAATCAAAATGATTATTAGAGAATTAAATGGCATAAAGCCAATTTTTGGAGAAGATTGTTTTATCGCTGAGAATGCCGTAATTATTGGAGAAGTAATCATGGGGGATCAATGTAGTATTTGGTACAATGCCGTTATTAGAGGTGACGTACACTATATTAAAATGGGCAATAAGGTAAATGTTCAGGATGGAGCTGTGATTCACGCCACCTATAAAAAATCGCCAACCAATATTGGAAATAATGTTTCAATTGGTCACAATGCTATGGTTCATGGGTGTACGATTCATGACAATGTTTTGATTGGAATGGGGGCCATTATTATGGATGACTGTATTGTGGAAAGTAATTCCATCATAGCTGCGGGAGCTGTTGTCACAAAAGGAACACACATAAAATCAGGATGTATTTATGCCGGTATGCCTGCAAAAAAAATAAAGGATATCAGCCAAGAATTAATTTCAGGTGAAATAAACAGAATTGCCGACAACTATGTCAAGTATGCAGGTTGGTATAAGGAGGGAAATTAAAAGCTCAAAGGTGTACGTCCCTGATATTTGTTGACCACAAAAGTCAATTTTTACTATTTTTGATAACGAAAAATGAATAGAAACCGGTCAACACCAATCAGGGAAGTTCACATCATCCTGTTTTTGCATAATAATTGATTTTTTGTGTTGATATCGTTAAATGTAATTTACACAACAATATCACGCTAAAATCGTCAAAAATCAATGTTAGGATATCCCAAAACTCCAATAAAATAAGGGGCTGCAGATAGGTAAAAGGGAGGGTAAAGGGAGGATACTCCGTACATAGTCCGTACATAGTCCGTACATAGTGTTATAGTGACCATAACACTCGGGTTAAAATTGATCAAAAAAAATGAGTCAAAAAACAGGACTTTTGGCTTAAAAAAATCATAATTTATAATTCAAATGTCCTAAATCAAAAATCCAATTTTTGAACATTGAATTCAACAGATACATCACTTAAAATTTCTTTTAAAACTTTAGTTTCTACATTGGTATAAAACTGATGACTGCCTATAGACATTCCTGTTGAAAGCAAGTTGTGTTTTTCTAAAACAGCTTTTGTTTGTTTGGCGACTGCTCCACCTGAATCAATAATAGTTACCTTCTCACCAATTATTTTTTTAATTTGAGGAATTAAATAGGGGTAATGCGTACAGCCCAGCACCAAATGGTCAATATTAAAGTTTAACATGGGTTTTAAGTAGGTTGAAAGCAAATTATTTAATTCCGGAGAATTTAATTTTCCATCCTCAATTAAAGGAACCAGGCCTTCACCATCCTGCTCAATTGTAGTGATATTTTTAGTGTATTCCTTGGTTGTTTTTTCAAATAATTTACTCGAAAGCGTTCCTTTTGTAGCTAAAATACCAATAGCGCCAGTTTTACTTAAAAGGGCAGCGGGTTTTATAGCAGGTTCAATACCAATAAAATGGATGGAATAATTTTTTCTTAAATAATCTATAGCATTGGTGGTGGCAGTATTACAGGCAACAATAATCAATTTACATCCTTTGGAAATCAAAAATTCCGTATTTTTAATGCTTAATGCAATAATTTCTTCTGAAGATTTTTCTCCGTAAGGTGCATTTTTACTATCGGCCAAATAAATGGTATTTTCATTGGGGACCAGTTTTACAACTTCTTTCCAAATAGAAGTTCCTCCAATTCCAGAATCAAATATGCCAACAGGTCTATTTTTCATATCAATAATAACAACAGTCTATAATGAGCTTTGCATTAAGATAAATGTAAAAAAAAATCCCGCAATTGCGGGATTTTTTTTGAGCTAATTATTTTTTATTTAAGGCCTAATTTTGCTTTAACTGCAGGTAATAAATCTGTCCCATTCGCTACTATTAAAGTAGAAGCTTCTAACACGTAAGTAAAGCCTTGCTCTTCAGCAACTTCATCAATTGCTTTTTTTGCTTTTTCCAAAATAGGTTTTAAGATTTCATTTCTTCTGTTGGTAATGTCATCTTTTGCAACTTGAGATGCCTGATACAAATTTTGTTGGTCTTTTTGAACTTCAACACTTCTTTGTTGGTTCACTTCATCAGTTTGTGATCTTGCTTCAGCATCATATCTTTTTAATTTTGCTTCCAATTTCGCTTCTTCACCTTTCAACTCAGCTTCATAAGTTTTGCTTAATTTTTCAATCTCAGCATTTAATGCTTTGGTTTCCGGCATAAGGCTTATTAACAAATCGGTGCTGATATGACCAATTTTTTGTTGTGCTTGAATGGTGTTGAATCCTAAAGTAACTACTGCGATTAATAATAAGGTTTTAAAATGTTTCATTTTTTGCTTGTTGTTTAAATTAATTATTTTGTTTTTTTTCTTCTTGGGCTTTTTTGGCCGCTTCAATTTCTTTTATTCTTTGCTGTCTTTTCTCTTCAATTGCTTTTTTTTGTTCTTCTCTTTGTCTTAGTTTTTCTGCTCTTTGTTCTTCAATTTTCTTTTTTAATGCTTCTTTTTTTGCTTCTCGGTCGTCTATTTTTTCTTGCAATGCTTCGTTTTTTTCAGCATCGACTTGATTATCTTCAAGATCGTTTTCAGTTTTATCTTCTTTCTTGCTTTGTTTTTCTTTTATGGCATTTACCTTTTTCGACCTTGTGACACTGTTTAAAACCAACTCGCTAATGTCAAATTCCTTATTAGTGTACAACATAAGTAATGAACTTGATTTATCCATTACAAAATCATATTTTCTTTTTGTTGCAATATCTTGAATTGCATTGTACACAATATCCTGAACTGGTTTTACCAATTGTTGTCTTAAGAAAAACAAATCACCATCCGTGCCAAAGTGCGCAATTTGTAAATTTTTTAAATCCAGTTCCTTAATTTCTATGTCCTCTTCTTTTTCTTCAATTAACGCTTTTGTTAGCAGTACTTTTTCGTTATTTAATTCAGCTTTTAAAGCTTCAATTTCTTTTTGTTGCTGAGCAATATCATTTTGCCAAGTTATCGCTTTGGCATTAATTTTTGTTTGGGCTTCCATATATTCAGGAATATTTTCTAAAATATACTCCAAATCAACGTAACCGATTTTTTGAGCTTTTTGTGCAATTGAAGAAAAACCCAAAATTAAAAATGCAAATAAAAAGATCTTCTTTGTCATAACTACTATGTATTTAGAAAAAATCGTGCCACTTAATTATTCATATACAAATATAACAGATTTTTTTTGTTAAAATTGTTGTCCAATAATAAAGTGAGTTTGCCAACCTGATTTTACAGTTTGTCCAGGTAATGGGTCAAATCCGTGCGCAAAGTCAATTCCTAACAATCCGAATGCCGGCATAAATATTCTTAATCCTAGCCCCGCAGAACGTTTTAATTCGAATGGGTTAAAGTTTTTGAAACCATCATAAGAGTTACCCGCTTCTAAAAATCCTAAAACATAAATGGATGCCGATGGTTTTAATGTGATTGGATATCTAAGTTCCATTTGGAATTTGTTGTAAATAGTACCGCCCTCAATGGATGATAAACGTCCGTTTTCATAACCCCTTAAGGCGATAGTTTCCCTGCCGTCTAATTGATAAGAAGCCATTCCGTCTCCACCAACAAAGAATCTTTCAAAAGGGGAGTCTCCTAATTTTTTATTATAATGTCCTAAAATACCAAATTCTGCATTTGACATAATGACCAAATCCTTTGTTAAAGCCGTATACCATTTTCCTTTAAAACTGGCTTTATAATACTCTAACCATTTGTATTTTTCCTGATCATCAATCGTTGAATAATCTTTATTATTTACTAAAGAGTAAGGGAATGTCACTTTGGCGCCAATGCTAAAATCGGAACCGTAAGTAGGGAAAACAGGATTTGAACCAGCTGAACTTCTTCCTAAAGTAATGTTATAAGACAAGTTATTTGAATTACCGGTTGAAAATGAAAATGTTGAAATCGGGTAATTTTTTAAATCATATAATTGGTAGCTGATACTTTGTGACAAGGTAAAATAATTATCAGGCCATTTTAAACGCCTTCCTAAACCAACAGTAGCACCCACAATATTCAATCGTTGATCTTTATCAACTTTACGGGTGGTGTAATCATACCTAAATTGTTTTGAGTTGTAAATTGAAAACGACAATGATTGCGGTTTTTTTCCACCCAGCCAAGGCTCGGTAAATGAAAAACTTGAGGTGGTATAATACCTGCTTTTTTGAAGTCGCAATGCCAGTGTTTGACCATCACCCATTGGGAGCGGTTTATAGGCTTTTCCGTTAAATATATTTTTGACAGAAAAGTTATTGAATGACAATCCTAAAGTTCCAATAAAGGAGCCGCCACCATAACCACCTTGCAGTTCTATCTGACTG
Source organism: Flavobacteriia bacterium (assembly GCA_024635575.1). Classification (GTDB taxonomy): domain Bacteria; phylum Bacteroidota; class Bacteroidia; order Flavobacteriales; family Flavobacteriaceae; genus Lutibacter. The sequence continues at coordinate 23,855 of JAGXIN010000018.1, read as the reverse complement.
GAACCTTTTTCGGCAACTGTATAATCTATGTCAACTGTTTTATCTTGATAATTTGGGTTTAAATCTGGTGTAATAGCTTCAGCATCAAAAAATCCTAATTGCCCAATTTCTCTAATGGTTCTGATGATGTCGCTCTTACTATATAAATAACCCGGCCTGGTTCTAATTTCTCTATAAATTACGTGGTCATTGGTTCTGTCATTTCCGTGAACGGTTATTTTTTTGATACGCGTTGGAGCATCTTCATAAATTCTTATTTCAACATCAATAGAATCATTGTTTATTCTTGTTTCTACTGGCAAAACTCTTGAAAATAGATATCCGTTATCTTGGTATAAAGTGGTAATGTCGTCAGAATCTGGTTTTCCGGTACCTGTAACCCTTTCTTTTAATACTTTTCCGTTATAGGTGTCACCTTTTTCTATTCTTAAGATACTTTGCAGTTGTTCATCAGTATACCTGCTGTTTCCTAAAAATCGAATATCTCCAAAAATGTATTTTTTCCCTTCTTCAACCTTAATGTCTAAACTGATGGTGTTGTCATCATTAAAAGTTAACGAATGATCGAGAACTCTTGCATCTCGATACCCTTTTTCACTATAGGCAGTTACAATAGTTTCCAGATCTTCATTAAAATCGGCTTCAATATATTTTGATTTTTTCCAAAATCTTCCAAACATTGATTTTTTAGTGTTTTTCATAACCTTTCTAAGTTTACTTTCACTAAATGCATCATTGCCATGGAAATCGATGTCTTTTATTTTTATTTTCTCTCCCTTGTCAATAAACACCAACATATTAACAGTATTTACGCTTGAGGTGTCTGGTTTGGTATCTAAGGTAACTTTTGTTTTTAAATAGCCTTTTTCCTGATATTTCTTTTTGAAATAATTTTTTGATGTCACCATTAAGTTATCTGTTAACATGGCCCCCTTTTTAAGCTCTGCATCTTTTTGCAATTCTTTTGCCTTGTTTTTTTTAACACCTTGTATGGTGACTTTGTTAAGTTGTGGCAACTCCTGAACTTCAAATTCAAGATAGGCTACATTTCCGTCAATTTTGGAAACATAAACTTCCACATTGCTAAATTGTTTGGTTTCGTACAATTTTTTAATGGCACTTGTAAGTTTATCCCCGGGAAGTTTAATTTCTTGTCCTACGATTAAACCTGTAAATATTTTTACAGTTTCTTCTTCAAATTTTTGAAGTCCTTTAACGGAAATACCGCCAAGTTCGTAATTGGTATCCTTAATAAAAATATTATTTGTTTTTATTGGAATTATAGTGTCGATAACAATGACATCCTTGATTATGGTGTCATTTTTTGTTTGGATATTTTCTGAATTATTTTCTGGCTGTTCTTGCGCGGATGCGGAATTAGTTGATAAAATAATTGTAAAAAGTAACAGTGCTATTTTAAATTTAGTCATTGATTTTTTCAATTTGTTGGCTGGTTTTACCAAATCGTCTTTCTCTTTGTTGATAATCTACTATTGCATTAAATAAATTTTCTTTCCTGAAATCGGGCCAAAGTGTATTGGTAAAATACAATTCGGCGTATGCTATTTGCCATAATAAAAAATTGCTGATTCTTTTTTCGCCACTGGTTCGAATCAATAAATCAACATCCGGCAAAGAAAACGTATATAAATGATTATTAATAATATTTTCGTTAATTTCTTCAACGGCAAGTTGATTATTAACAACTTTTTTTGATATATTTCTGATAACATTAACAATTTCTTCCCTTGATCCGTAGCTTAATGCAAGCGTTAATGTTAAAGATGTGTTATTTTTTGTTTTTTCAACAACTTCAGCAAGCTCTGCTTGTGCTTTTTCAGGCAGATTTTCAATGTTTCCGATGGTTTTTAATTTGATGTCGTTTTTGACCAGTGTTTTCAATTCTTTTCTTAAAGAAGAAACCAACAATGCCATCAACGTTTTGACTTCTAGTTTTGGTCGGTTCCAATTTTCGGTTGAAAAGGCATAGAGCGTTAAATAATTGACCCCAATTTCACGGCAGCCTTCAATAACTTCTTTTACGGATGTTACGCCGTTTTTATGCCCAAAAACTCTTGGTTTTCCTTTCATTTCGGCCCAACGGCCATTTCCATCCATAATTATTGCAATATGGTTTGGGAGATTGTCTGCATTTATTTGGGATCTAAAATCTTTCATCAATATGGAGTTGCGTAGCAAGGCGGTCTTCCAAAAGAGTAAACAAGGGATATGCCTGTCAGTATATACCAGTCGTTACTGTTTGGATTTCCAAAATTTAGTGAATTTATTTCTTGGTTATTATAATCTATATCATCTTCAAAAGTATATCGCGCCCTTATTTCTATGGCAATGGCGAAATCGTAAACCAACTTAGTTTTATAGCCAATGCCAAAAGGAATGGCGTAGGCAGTTTTTGATTCATAATTATATTGTCTGCTTCCAGGAGGATATTCTGATTTTACCACATTGTAATTAAAAGCAGCAAATTCAATCAATAAATAAGGTGTATGCGTTTTCTTATAATCATCTAAATTGTATTCAAAATAATTGAATTCCACGCCAACCGCAAGTTCTTTTATGCTATTTGTGAATCGCATTCCTCTGTTTAAACGCGCTTTATTTGTAGCGTCGGCGTCATTAGACGAAATTTGAGCATATGTAAAAGTTCCCCTAAATGCGATTCTTGGGTTCATATTCCATTTATAAATAATGCCACCCATAAAATTATTGGGTTTTATATAATATTCAGGACCGATGTCTCCAATATAATTACTTCCTCCAACAAATAATCCAACTTCATTAATCTGAGCTTTGGAAGTCATTGTGATAAAGACGATTGCAGTGAATAAAACAAATTTTTTCATAAATAAAATAGCCAGCAAATATAAAAAATTATAGTTGCTTATTGAAGTTTAGCAACGTCTTTTTTGATTAACTGATTTTAAATGAAATTATTGCGGATTAACTTTTCTATTTGCTTTATGATTTTTAGGATGGCTAATTCCTGACATCTTGTCCCCAAAGTAATTTATCACGCAGGGTTTTTATAAAAGTTTGTTGGTTAATTTCTACAATTTTTAAGGTGAAGTTAGATTTTTCCACAAAAATTTCAGTTTTACTGTTTATGGTGGTGATTCTTGAATCCAGTGATAAGAAAAATTTATCTTCCCTACCGCTTACCGTCATTTTAATTTTTGTTTCATTAGGAATTATCAAGGGTCTTGCATTTAAATTATGGGGTGCAATTGGCGTTAAAACAAAACTTTTTGCTTTGGGTATAATTATGGGACCACCACAACTTAATGAATATCCGGTTGAGCCTGTTGGTGTTGCAATAATCAAACCGTCAGCCCAATAAGAAGTTAAATATTCCTGGTCTAAATAAGTTTCAATGGTAATCATGGAGGCTGTATTTTTCCTGTTCACAGAAACTTCATTTAATGCAAAATTAAGGGAAGCCAGACCTTCAATTTCAGGGGTGGTTGTTACACTTAATAAGGTGCGTTTATGGATAAGGTATTTTTTTTCCAAAAGCAGTTTAATTGCCGTTGTAATTTCCTCTTTTTGCACGGTTGCCAAAAAACCCAATCGCCCTGTATTTATTCCTACTATTGGAATATTCGATTCCCGGATAAAAGTGACAGCCCTTAAAATGGTGCCGTCACCGCCAATGGTAAACATAAAATTAAAAGTGGTGTCTAATTCTGTATGGGAAGAAAAAGTTTTGACATTTAAAATTTTAATGTGTTTTTTTAACCCTAAATAATAATTGTGTTCAATTACAAATTCAATTTTATGAATTTCTAAGGCCTTCAATAATTCTTCAATGTATATTTTATCTTCAGGTTTGTAGTATTGTCCGTAAATAGCAATTTTCATCCTTAAATGTTTAGGTATTTTTGCAGGTAATTAGATCGTTCTTTTAAATCTTCTAAATAAAAATCTTCTTTATGTTTAGAAAGCACCTTGTAATTGTATCTTCTGAAGGTTTGAATAATATCATTCACATCTTGCGCAAAAAACTTTAGTGTTATTTTTACAGAAGTTGCATCAGCTTCTGAGATAAAAATACCCAAAACATTGCCATTATTGGATTCAACAATCTGACAAATTTCACTAAATGAATATTCAGTTATATTTTTTTCAATGCCTAAAACCGTACCTTCATTTTTTAAAAATGGTGTATTGTTGTAAACATGCAAAATATCAATTAAATCACAATAGCCTAAATATTGCTTTTTATCATTAATAACCGGGATTAAATTTGTTTCGTTTGCAGCAAAAATCTTCAGAATCTCTAACAAATTATTGTCTTCTTCCGTGAAAAATAATTGAAATAGATCTTGAAAATTGCCAAGTTCTTTATCATCTTCAAAAATACTTCGTATATCAATTTCAGGAATTAATCCCAATAATTGGTTCTTTTCAACAATAGGGAAATGAGAATACGTGGTCTCTCTAAAAAGCAACTTTACATCGGCAATTTTTGTGTGTGTTGTAAATGCTTTAAATTCTTTTAAAATATAAGGGGTTGTTTCCATGTTGTTTGCCGTTATGCTACAAAATTAATCAAAAATAAATCCAAAAACAGCTTCTTACTTCGTAAATTTGTGCATTCATTTAAATTTTAAAGGTTTTTTAAGAATGACAAAATTAAGTGTAAATGTAAATAAAATTGCCACGTTACGAAATTCTCGTGGAGGAGATTATCCAAATGTTGTAAAAGTGGCTTCCGATATTCAAGATTTTGGGGCTGAAGGAATTACCATTCACCCAAGACCCGATGAACGCCATATTCGTTATCAGGACGCCTTCGATTTAAAAAAAATTGTGACCACCGAGTTTAATATTGAAGGAAATCCAATACAGAAATTCATTGATATGGTGTTGGAAATTCGTCCTACACAAGTTACGTTGGTGCCTGATGCTATTGATGCAATTACCTCAAATGCCGGTTGGGACACCATTAAACATCAATATTTTTTGAAAGAAATAGTTGCCGAATTTCACTTAAAAGGCATTCGGACTTCCATATTTATTGATGCAGATTTAAAATTAATTGAAGCTGCTGCCAATACCGGAACAGACAGAATTGAATTGTATACCGAAGAATTTGCCAAACAGTATGGTTTGGGAAATAAAAACGCTATAAAACCTTTTGTTGAAAGTGCTGTTTTGGCAAATGATATTGGATTGGGAATTAATGCCGGTCACGATTTAAGTTTGCATAATATTCAGTTTTTTGCACAAAACATCCCAAATTTATTGGAAGTTTCCATTGGTCATGCACTTATCACAGAGGCCCTTTATTTGGGATTGGAAAATGTGGTGAATATGTATAAAAATAAGTTGAAATGTTGAATTGTTTATTTGTTTAACCGTTTAATATTTGCTTAAAACTTACAACTAAAACCAGAAACCAACAACCAAAATGAAAACACTGCATTCAACAATTTTAGGAAGCGGACAGCCATTTGTAATTTTACATGGCTATTTTGGAATGAGTGACAATTGGAAGTCGATGGGCACCATGTTCTCCGAAAATTTTGAAGTGCATTTAATTGACCAGCGAAATCACGGTCGAAGTTTTCATTCTGATGATTTTGATTATGAATTAATGGTGGAAGATTTATACAACTATATTCAGCATTATCATTTGGAATATTTAATATTGTTGGGACATTCCATGGGCGGTAAAGTGGCCATGCAATTTGCAGTTACGTATCCCGAATTGGTTGATAAATTAATTATAGCCGATATTAGTCCAAGATTTTACACGCCGCACCACGAGGATATTTTAGCCGCATTGAATGTGGTTAATTTCTCGCTTCAAAATACCCGAAAAAAAGTGGAGGACGTTTTAAGAATTTACATTAAAGACGAAGGTGTTTTACAGTTTTTACTCAAAAACGTCTATTGGAAATCAAAAGGGAAATTGGCGTTCCGATTCAATTTGCAAAGTTTAATGGAACACAATAGCGAAGTGGGTGAAGCGCTGCCTTCTTTTACCCGTTTTAGTGGAGAAACCTTGTTTTTAAAAGGAGAGAATTCGAACTATATTACGGAAAATGACAAGGTATTAATTGAAGCACATTTTACAAATTCAAATATTATAACCATTAAAAATGCAGGTCATTGGCTTCATGCAGAAAACCCGACTCAGTTTTATGAGGAAGTCATTAACTTTTTAACCTAATTAGTATGTTGTCATAATTTTAGTTAATTTTATAAATTCACTTAAAAAAATATAAAACCATTAAAATATAAATACATGAAACGAGCATGTCAAATTTTGACACACAAAGGAATAATTAATGGCGAACAGCATTTGTTGCCGCTAAAAAATAAAATTTAAACAAATGAAACGAGCATATCAAATTTTGACACACAAAGGAATGATTAATGGCGAACAGCATCTGTTCCCGCTAAAAAATAAAATTTAAACAGATGAAATTAATTTTAAAAATACTGTTAACTGCAGCGGCTGTATTAATAATTGCCCATTTTTTACCGGGAGTTTCAGTTGAAAATTATACCAGTGCAATAATTGTTGCCATTGTTTTAGGGCTCTTGCGAGTTACTGTAAAACCAATTCTCGTGATATTGACATTGCCTGTAACCATCATAACTTTGGGATTGTTTTTATTGGTAATCAATGCCTTAATTATTATGTTGGCCGACAGTCTTATTGATGGTTTTTATGTATCTGGCTTTTGGGTCGCTTTATTATTTAGTCTGATACTCTCCTTATTTCAGTCTATTTTATATTCATTTATAGACGAATAGAAAGAAAATAGTTGCATTTGAAGCAGTTAAATATTTGTTAGATGCTTAAAAAATAGTACTTTTGCACCCAATTTTGAATGATTTTAAGATAAAAACAGCATAAAATGAATATTACAAAAGAAAATATTGATGCGTTAAATGCAGTGGTAAAGGTTGAAATATCAGCCGCAGATTACCAAGAAAAAGTAGAGAAAATTTTACAGGATTACCGTAAAAAAGCCGACATTCCGGGATTTAGAAAAGGACAAGTACCTATGGGAATGGTTAAAAAACAGTATGGTAAATCTATTATGATTGATGAGGTTAATAAACTGTTGCAAGATGCTTTAAACAATTTTTTGATTGAAGAAAAATTAGACATTTTGGGAAATCCATTGCCTAAAATGGAAGAAGAATTTTCTTGGGAAACGGAAGATTACACTTTTGAATTTGAATTGGGTCTGGCTCCTGAATTTGAAGTAAACCTTGAAGCGAAAAATAAAATCACACAATACAATATTGTTGCAGACAAGGAATTGTTAGAAAAGGAAGTTGAAAATATCAGAAAACGTTTCGGGAAATTGGTTCCTAAAGATACCGTTGAAGAAGGTGTTAATATTGCAGGGACTTTTGTAAATGAGGAAAAAGAAATTAACAAAAAATCAACCATTGCTTTAGATTCAATTAAAGGAAAAGCAAATCAACAAAAATTTCTTGGGAAAAAAGTTGGTGATGTTGTTGAATTAAATACCAAAGGTTTGTTTGATGACGATCATAAATTAATGGATGCATTGGGCTTAAGTCACGATGAAATTCATGGTATTGAAATTCCTGTAACTTTTACCATAGAAGAAATTAATGTTACTGAACTGGCAGAAATTAACCAGGAATTGTTCGATAAAATATTTGGCGCTGACGTTGTGAAATCTTTAGAAGAATTAAAAACCAAGATAAAAGAAGACGCCGAAAAACAATTCCAAACTCAGGCCGATCAACAATTATTGAATGCAGTAACCGAATATTTAGTGGAAAACACAAAATTTGATTTGCCTGCTGAATTTCTTAAGAAATGGATGGTTGTTGCCGGTGAAAAACCGATGACCCCAGAAGATGCTGCTGACGAATATGAAAAATCTGAAAAAGGGTTGCGTTACCAATTAATTGAAGGTAAAATATTAAAAGATAACAATCTTCAAGTAAGTTATGATGAATTAAAAGACTTTACCATAGGATTTGTAAAAGCTCAAATGGCGCAATACGGACAATTAAATCCTGAAGAAAAAGAATTGGATGATATTGCTCAACGTGTTTTAAGCAATCAGGATGAAGCCAAACGTTTGCAAGATCAGTTGGTAAGTCAAAAATTACTGAATTTCTATAAAGAAAAAATGACTTTTAAAACAAAAGACGTGAATTACGAAGAGTTTGTAAAAGAAGTTTACAAATAATAGTTTTCATTTTATAAAATAAAAAATGCCTTGAAGAATTTCTTTAAGGCATTTTTTTGTGCTTTTAACCCAACTAAAATTATTTCTTTTTTTGTCCGCGGGTCAGTGGTTTTTTATATTTTTTCACAATTTCGCGTCGGTAAGATCCGCCTAAATTTACCTTTCTGTTTTTCTCTTTTTTCTCGTGAAATGCCAATCCGGAAACAAGAGTCTCCTTTTTCTTTTCACTTGAAGATTCCTCAATTTCTGATCTCGGAATTTCCTCATCAATCAATTGGGTTGAAATCTCTATAGATTCAGGAAGGTCAAAAACAGCAATTTCCCTATTCATTAAAAGTTCAATTTCACCTAAATAATCGGCTTCAGCTTCCGTAAATAAAGAAATTGAAGTTCCCAGTTGTTCTGCACGACCAGTTCTTCCAATTCGGTGAATATAATTTTCGGGTTCCTTCGGAATGTCAAAATTTATGACATGACTCACATTGGTTAAATCCAATCCACGCGCAATAATATCGGTGGCAATTAAAACAGAAATACCACCTTTTTCAAATTTTTCCACAGAACGCAAACGATAATTTTGTGTTTTATTGGAATGAATTACGGCCACTTGTTTTGGAAGCGCGAGATCCATTTCATCAAAAAGAATGGTGGCTTGTTTTTTGTTTTTTACAAATACCAATACCTTGTTAAAGGTCTTTTTGTCTTGCAGAATATCTTTTAAGAAGTTGACTTTTGTGTAAAAATTTGGAACAGGATAGGCTTGTTGTTGAATGGTATCTAAAGGACTTCCGCTGGTTGCGACTTCAATTTTAACTGGCGATTTAAAAAATGTATCCAATAAATTATCAACTTCTTTGGTTAAAGTTGCAGAAAACAAAATGCTTTGACGTTTTTTAGGCAATAAATCCATCAGGGTGATTAATTGTGGCCTAAAACCAAGGTTCATCATCTCGTCAACTTCATCAATTACAAATTTCTGAATGAATTTCAGCTTTAAAACGCCATCCAGAGCCAAATCCAGCAAACGACCTGGAGTGGCAACTAAAATATCCAAACCTTCATGAATCATTTGCTTGTTGGTATTGATATTGGTGCCACCGTAAATACCTGCAAAACGAACATTAATATAAGGTGTCAGACTTCTTATATCTTCAACTACCTGAACCACCAATTCCCGGGTTGGAACAATAATTAAAACCCGTGGATGTTTTTGATCAGAGTATGTATGTTGTCTCAATATTGGCAGTAAATATGCAAATGTTTTACCTGTTCCCGTTTGGGCAATGCCAACCATATCCTTACTGCTCATAATTACCGAAAAGGCTTTCTCCTGAATAGGAGTTGGAACTTTAAAACCTAGATCATCTAAAGCATTCAGCAAAAATCGGTTTATATTTAAATCGGAAAAGGTCATTATTTTAATTTTTTGCAAAGATAATACTTAATAAGTTAATAAGTTACAAGGTTGTAAAATTGGAAAGTCAGAAGTCGGAAGACAGAAATTCGACAATTAAAATATTAAAACTTATAACTAATCAACCAATTCAAATAACAACCAATTATTTGGGTCGAATTTAATTTCTTTCACTTCTCCGCTGGTTAAAATTTCATAGGGAACCGGCAATTTTTCAACCTGAATGGTTTTTATTTCAGATGTGCCGTCATTGTAAATTAATTCAACATCAATCGGGAACTCAAAAACAGTTTCTTGGGTTTGGTCAATGAGAATGCGAAGTTTTTTTTGGTAGTAAAGCCAAGACGTTTTTAAAATGGGGTGTCCGGCTTTTTGAAGCCATTGCGTAAAAAAGGCATCTAAATTTTCGCCGGAAACTTCAGTCATCACATTTTTAAAGTCGTTGGTAGATGCATTTTGAAATTTGAATTTTTCATAATAGGTTTTTATTCCTTTCCAAAAAGTTTCATCACCTAATTTTTTTCGAAGCATATGTAAAACCCAAGCGCCTTTTTCATAGGAGTTTGCGTTTAATAAACTCATTAAATTGGTGTTATCAACATCTATTACAGGGGTTTGTTTTCTTTTGTAAAAATTCAGGACAGTATCGCGTTCATCCTGCATTCTTTTTTGAAAAGCATCTTTGCCTTGGGTTTCCAAGATATACAAATCGGTAAAATAAGTGGCGAATCCTTCACTTAACCATAAATGCGGCCAGTCGGTTTCTGAGGCGGAATTTCCAAACCACTGGTGTACAATTTCATGGGCGATTAGATCTTCATGATTTTGTTCACCAGTGACTGATTTTTCGAAATAAAAGATCGCTCCGGCATTCTCCATGCCGCCAAATTGTGTTTTAGATTGCACGTTTGCCAATTTCTGATAAGGGTATTCACCAAATTTTTCAATAAAAAAAGAGAGGATATTTTTTGCATTCGCAAAATCATAAAATCCCTGTTCTTTAGTTTGGGGATAAACCCAAGTTGAAACAGGAATATTGTGCGTTTCGCCAATATGCTGCACCGCAAAACGGGCAATGCCAATTGTCATTACTTTTGTTGAGAGCGGACCGGCTGTTTTATAGTGGTATGACTTAAGATTATTTGTTAAATTGGTCTCTTCCAATAAGAATCCATTTGCAATTACCTGATAATGATTTGGCGCTATAATGGCATATTCAACCGTGGCTTTATCAGAAGGGTGATCTACACAAGGAAACCAGTTTTGTGCCCTGTTTGGCCAATTGTCGGCGAAGAAAGTTCTGTCGCCGTATAGGTTTTCGCTAATGATAAGTCCGTCTTTAGGAATGCCGTCATATTTTATTTTAAAGTTAAAAATGCTGTCGGTGTTGACAAAGTTTGGCTGAATGGTTATTTTATTGTTTGAATGAGTGAAAGCTACGGAATCATTATTCTGAAGAACAGATTCAATGTTCATGCCCCTTCCTGTAGAATCTTTTTCGACAAAATCCAATTGAAACTCACTTACCAATTGTTTAAACTTTAAAGAAATGGTGATTGATGCCTGAATGCGATTTGTGGAATCGTTTAATTCTATCGCTAAATTATAATGTTTTACATCAATCTCATTAAAACGTTGTTTGTAGTTTTGAGCGGTAACGGCTGATTGAAAAGTAAGTATTAAAAAAATAAGCGTATAAAAAAATTTCATTTATAATAGGTTTAATGAATTTCAAATATAGCTAAAATACAAATAAAAAAAAGTCCGCTAATGATTCATTAGCGGGACTTTTTTTGTTTGAGCCTATTATCAGGCATTATTGTAAAGACTTACAATTTCTTTTAGGTCCTGCAATTCTTTTGATTTAATTTTTTGTGCAATTTCAGGGGAGTCACTTAAAAAATCGCCCAAAACTCTATTGAATTTTGATCCTGATGAAGGAACTTTTAGGATTTCATCAAAAACTTTTTCTATATAATAGGTTGTTAAGCCGTTATAATCTCTTGCATATAAGTTCAATCTTTTCCCTGCAGTAATTTGTTTTACCAGAATCATTTCGCCAGATTGGTAGATGCGTGTAAAATTTTCATCACCTCTGGTGTAACTTTTTATGGATTCGATATCAGGTTTTTGTTCTTTGCCATCAACATCAACATAAGTTAAATGCAACAAACTTTTGGCGTCGCTAATGGTTTCAATTTTTACATTTGCGATGGTGTCGTAGCGTTGGGTGATGATAGTTCCGTTCACAAATTCTTGTGCGTAACTGTTTATTGAAAAAATAAACAAGGAGAATAATAATATAGTGTATTTCATTGCTTGTAAATTTATTTAAAATTTAGTATCAAAGATAACTAATTATATTATGCGCGCATAGTAAAATGAAATAATAAATTACTTTAATTTTGGATAAATCCATACAAATAGTAAATTCAGTTTAAAATAAATAAATACTTCATATCTTTGTGCTCTTAATACTTTAAACACTGAAAAATGGATTACGGAAAAGAATTTAAAAAATACGCGATCAAGGATCAAGGAATCAATAGCATGTATTATGATAAGTTGGTTAGCAGTCTAACACCTTATATTATTGAAGAGCGTCAGTTAAACGTTGCCCAAATGGACGTTTTTTCGCGTTTAATGATGGATAGAATAATTTTTTTAGGAACCGGAATTGACGATTATGTTGCCAATATTATTCAGGCGCAATTGTTATTTTTGGAAAGTGTAGACAGTTCAAAAGATATTTCAATTTATATCAATTCACCAGGTGGCGGAGTTTATGCCGGTTTGGGAATTTATGATACCATGCAATTCATAAAACCGGATGTTGCTACAATTTGTACAGGAATAGCAGCATCAATGGGCGCTGTTTTAATGTGCGCTGGCACAAAAGGAAAACGTTCGGCATTACCTCATTCTCGTGTGATGATTCACCAACCATTAGGAGGAGCTCAAGGTCAGGCTAGTGATATTGAAATCACTACACGTGAAATTTTAAAGTTAAAAGATGAATTGTATCAAATAATTTCAAAACATTCAGGTCAAACTTTGAAAAAAGTGCATCACGATTCAGATCGTGATTATTGGATGAAAGCAGATGAAGCAAAAGCTTACGGAATGATTGATGAGGTTTTAATCAGAAAATAATATTTAAAAATAGGGTAGTTTTAAAACTGCTTAAAAACTAAAAACTGAAGAAATGGCAAAAGATGAAGTGTTGGAATGTTCGTTTTGCGGAAGAAAAAAGCCAGAAACAGATTTGCTTATCGCTGGTTTAGACGCGCATATATGCGATAAATGTATTGAGCAGGCTCATGGGATTGTGATGGAAGAAATTGCCGGAAGTAATTCTTCTGAGCTTACACATGATTTGATTGTTAAAAAACCAAAAGAAATAAAAGCGTTTATTGATCTATATATGATTGGCCAAGATCAGGCAAAACGTGTAATGGCTGTTGCGGTTTACAATCATTATAAGCGTTTGTTGCAGCCAGATACCAAAGATGAAGAAGAAATTGAAATAGAAAAAAGCAATATTATTGTTGTTGGAGAAACCGGAACAGGCAAAACCTTAATCGCACGTACCATTGCAAGAATGTTAAATGTTCCGTTTTGCATTGTTGATGCCACTGTTTTAACCGAAGCAGGTTACGTGGGAGAAGATGTGGAAACCATTTTGACGCGTTTGCTGCAAGTGGCCGATTATGATGTAAGTAAAGCAGAGCGTGGAATTGTTTTTATTGATGAAATTGATAAAATTGCCCGTAAAGGCGATAATCCTTCAATTACCCGTGATGTTTCAGGAGAAGGCGTTCAACAGGCATTGTTAAAATTGCTGGAAGGTTCTGTAGTTAACGTTCCGCCAAAAGGAGGAAGAAAACATCCTGACCAAAAATTTATTGAGGTAAATACCAAAAATATTTTATTTATGGCCGGTGGTGCATTTTCCGGGATAGAAAAAGTAATCGGAAAACGGCTAAACCGTCAAGAAGTTGGATATGGTGCTTCCGTAAAAGGAGATGTTGTAGATAAAGCAAATATGTTAAAATACGTTATTCAAAAAGATTTAAGAGATTTTGGCTTAATCCCTGAAATTATTGGACGTTTGCCGGTATTGACACATATGGATCCGTTAGATGAAAAAACATTGAGAATGATTTTAACTGAACCTAAAAACTCCATCATAAAACAATACCAAAAATTGTTTAAAATGGATGGGATTGATTTTACCATTAATGAAAGTGCATTGATGTATATTGTTGATAAGGCTGTTGAATATAAATTAGGCGCTCGAGGGCTTCGTTCTTTGTGTGAAGCTATTTTAACCGATGCCATGTTTGACTTGCCGGGAACAGGAGAAAAAACACTTAAGGTTACGAAAAATTACGCTGAAGATAAAATCAACATGTCAACCATAAAAAAGTTAAAGGCTGTTTCATAAAGCTAAAATATATAAATTCAAAAGAAACTGTTTTAAAGGTTAAAAATCCTTGGACAGTTTTTTTTGTCAGTAATAATTGTAAATTAGAAAACTTAAAATACAAAAAAAACAACTACCATTGATTTCCAGAAGTACCATAGATAAAGTTTTTGAAACGGCTCGTGTTGAGGAGGTAATCGGCGAGTTTGTTCAATTGAAAAAATCGGGAAGCAATTTTAAAGGATTAAGTCCTTTTTCTGAAGAAAGAAGTCCATCGTTTATGGTTTCTCCGGTTAAACAGATCTGGAAAGATTTCAGTTCTGGAAAAGGAGGGAATGTAGTTACTTTTTTAATGGAGCAGGAACATTATTCCTATCCGGAAGCCATTCGGTTCTTGGCAAAAAAATACAATATTGAAATTGAGGAAACCGAACAAAGCAATGAACAAAAACATCAGGCTGATGAACGCGAAAGCATGTATATTGTTTCTGAGTATGCACGCGATTATTTTCATACAACTTTGCTTGAAAGTGAACAGGGAAAAGCAATTGGGTTAAGTTATTTTAAGGAACGTGGTTTTAGCGATAAAACAATTAAGAAATTTCAATTGGGGTATTCACTGAACGAGTGGGAAGCTTTTACAAGTGAGGCATTGAATAAGGGGTACAATCTAAAATATCTTGAATCTACAGGACTGACCATTGTTAAAGACGATTTACTTTCCTCTACAGGAACCAAACAATTCGATCGTTTTAAAGGCCGTGTGATGTTTCCTATTCACAGTATGAGCGGCAGGGTTCTTGGTTTTGGTGGAAGAATTTTAATCAACGACAAAAAAGCTGCCAAATATTTAAATTCGCCTGAAAGCGAAATTTACCATAAGGGCAATGTTTTATATGGTATTTATTATGCAAAACAAAGCATTGCTAAAGAAGACAATTGCTTTTTGGTTGAAGGTTATACCGATGTAATTTCATTAAACCAAGCAGGTATTGAAAATGTGGTGTCCTCTTCTGGCACAGCACTTTCTGAAAATCAAATCCGATTGATAAACCGACTTACAAAGAATGTCACGATTCTTTTTGATGGAGATGCGGCTGGAATGCGCGCTTCAATTAGAGGAATTGATTTAATTTTAGAGCAAGGCTTAAATGTTAAAGTGGTGATGTTTCCGGATGGCGATGATCCCGACAGTTTTTCCAAAAAGGTAACAAGCCAGGAGCTCAAAGAATACCTTAAACAAAATTCCAAAGATTTCATCAATTTTAAAGTTTCTTTATTGATGGAAGATGCACAGCATGACCCTGTTAAAAAAGCTGGATTAATAAGGGATATTGTAGTCAGTATTTCTAAAATTCCCGACCGAATTCAGCGTGAAGTTTATATTCAGGAATGTTCTCGAATCATGGATATTTCTGAAAATGTATTGTTCAGTGAGTTGGCCCAAATTGATAAAAAAGAACAAAGAGACGCCTCCAAAAGGCCTGTTCAGGAAAAACCTACAGAGCCAATATTGCAAAAAACACCGCAATACGAAAGGGTTAATGAGCTTCAAAAGTATGAAAGGGAAATTATAAAAATTTTATTGCTATATGGTAACAATGAAGTTGAATTTGTAGATTTTGTGGCAGGTGAAGAACCAGAGGATCACGATTTTCATCCCATAAAGAAGGTGAAATTCAGCAATATGGTTTCGAAGGAGATCTATTTGAATTTGCATGATGATGAGGTGGAATTTACCGATGAAACATTTAAACATATTTACTACGAAATAATTTATCAATTGAATCAGGAGGAAACTATTTCTGTGGACATGTTGGTGAATCATGAAAATAATGAAGTGGCCAATTTGGTCACCACAATTTTAATGGACGATGAAAGGCATGTTTTGAGTAACTGGGAACGTAAAAATATTATTACAAAAAGCAAAAAAAGTGACCTTTCAAAAATGGTTCTTGATGCAATTTATAATATACGCCGTATTCTTATCGAACAAAAAATAAATTCATTAATTACTGATGTTGGTGTTGAAGTAGAAAGGGATAAAATAATGGAATCTATCGTAGATTACAACAACTTAAAAAATCGTTTGTTTGAAAGGTTGAACAGAGTGATTTAATAAAGTTAAAAGTTGAAAGTTAAAAGTTGAAAGTTCCAAAATTTATGATTCCTGATTCCTGATACCAGATACCTGATACATTAAAAAGTAAAAATTTAAATTTTTGCTTCCAAAACAATGGCTCCTGCATATTTTTCTTTGACAATATTTAGAGCTCTGTCAGCTTCCAATCGCGTTCTAAAGTTTCCCGCATGTGTTTTCCACTCAGGAGTTTTATAAATAATTTTTGTACGATATTCAGGAAAATCAGCTTCAAAATTTCTCTTAATGGCATAAGCCTGAGTTTCATTCCCGTTATAAATTTGAATTTTAAAGACAATTATATTTTTATTTGATTTATTAAATGCCTTTTTTTGTTCAATTAAGGAGTTAATCTTTTCGTTTTCACTTTGTGAATATGAGTTGGTAATAAAAATTGTAAAAAAAACAAGAACTATTGCTCTAAATGATAATTTATTCATAATATTTATATATTTTTCAAATTTATAATTTTCCTTGAAATGAATGACTACGAATTAGTTATTTAGAATGAATATAAATTACATTTAACATAATTTTTACATTTTAAGTTTTATTATTATATGCTACTTTTGTCGAAACCTTAAAATATGATTTAAGTCATATTTTATATATATGAAAATATTATACCAAACTAGAAAGAAAATATCTTTATAAATATGAAAAGTGTGAAACAACACAGTCCATTATCAAGATTAATCATTAGTAGTCTTGCTTTTCTATTCTTTTTTTCATTTAATTTATCTGCACAACAAGCTGATCCGGCAAATGGAGAGAAACTTTTTAAATCCATATGTGCTGCTTGCCATAGATTAGACAAAAGATTGATAGGTCCTGCATTAGAGGGTATTACAGAGAAAAGAGACCAAGATTGGCTTATTTCCTGGATTAGAGATAGTCCTGGAATGATTAAGTCAGGAGATAAATTAGCAATTCAGGTTTTCGAAGAGAACAACAAATTGCCAATGACTCCAAATCCTCAATTGTCTGATCAGGATATTATTGATATTTTAGAATATACCAAAGGTGAGCCAGCGGCTGCTGAAGTTGTTCCCGAAAAACAGGAAGTTGACCCGGGAGTGGAACGCGGTAAGCAAATTTTTAAGACAAATTGTGCAGCATGCCACAAATTGGAAGGAAAGTTAATTGGTCCGCCACTTTTGCATATTGAAGAAAAGTATGATGAGGAGTGGTTAAAATTATGGATAAAAGACAATGCAGCTTTAGTTGCATCTGGGGATCCGTTGGCAAAAACAGCGTCTGAATATTCTCCAATTGCAATGACACCTTTTCCGCAACTTTCGGATCAGGATATTGAAGATGTTTTAAAATATATGGCTGTCGGCGATGTTAAAGAAACGGCTGTAACAACAACTTCTTCAGCAGGTGAAGAAATTTTCAATAAACCAGGTCTTGGTGTTTTACCAACACTTGCAATAACGATTTTTGCTTTACTGGCTTTATCATTAATTATAGCGACAAAAACAATTATTGATGCCAAAACCAAAAAATTAACAGATGAAGAATTATTAGAGGAGAAAGGAGAAAGCATTTTAAAAGCAATGTTTTTTAGTCCTTTTTTGCGTTTCTTGGCTTTAATGTTTGTTTTGTTAGGAAGTGCATACTTGATATTTGGCTTTTTTATGCAGGTTGGAGTAGATACAGGATATCAGCCTATTCAACCAATAGTATTTTCACATGCCGTGCATTCTGGAGACAATAAAATAGACTGTCAGTACTGTCATTCTTCAGCAAAAAACAGTAAAACTTCTGGCATACCATCTGTAAATGTATGTATGAATTGTCACAAATCAGTTTCAGAATATAAAGGTGAGTTGTTTGGAGACTATACGAAAGCAGATTTGGATAAAGAAATTCAAAAAATATACGATGCAGTTGGTTGGGATAAAGAAAATGTAAAATACATAGAAGGTTATGAGCAAAAACCTGTTGAATGGGTTCGAATTCATAATTTGGCTGATTTTGCCTATTTCAATCATTCGCAGCATGTAACTGTTGGGGCGATCACCTGTCAAAAATGCCACGGTCCTGTTGAAACAATGGTTGAAGTGAAACAGTTTTCAAAATTAACAATGGGCTGGTGTATAGATTGTCACAAAACAACTGAAGTTGATATGAAAACTAATGGTTATTATAAAAATATCCATGACCAATTATCGAAAAAATACGGTATAGAAAAAGTTACTGTAGCCCAATTGGGTGGACAAGAATGTGGTAAATGTCACTATTAATAAAATTTAGATAATACGATTATAAACAATGGCATCAAATAAGAAATACTGGAGAAGCGTTGAAGAACTCAAATCCGATAGTCCTATTGTTGAAAGCTTAATGCAAAAAGAATTTGTAGAAGAAATACCTAACTATGAGTTTTTAGGAGATAAAGAAAATTTATCCCAATCAGCAACAACGCGACGCGATTTCCTTAAATATGTTGGATTTACCACAGCGGCAGTAACTTTAGCTTCATGCGAAGGTCCTGTGGTAAAATCTATTCCTTATGTTATTAAACCTGACAATATTATTCCAGGGGTGGCAAATTATTATGCTTCTATTATTTCTGATGGTTCTGATATTGCAAACATATTGGTAAAAGTTAGAGAAGGACGACCAATTAAGATTGAGCCGAATAAAATGGCTGAAAATTGGGGAGCTACATCAGCTAGGGTTCAGGCATCAGTTTTATCTTTATATGACAATAACAGATTAAGAGGACCATTGGACAATGGTGAAGCAATAAAATGGTCGGATTTAGATAAAAAGGTAATTGATACTTTAGAGTCCCTAAAAAACACCAATGAGAAAATTGTTATTTTAACTGGATCAACAGCAAGTCCTTCCACTAAAAAAGTAATTGAAAACTTCTCACAATTATATGGGAATGTCTCTCATGTTGTTTATGATGCCTTAACAGAAAGTGCGGCATTAGATGCTTTTGAAACTATGTATGGTTTAAGAGCCCTTCCAACATATAAATTTGAGAAAGCGTCAGTAATAGTTTCTGTTGGGGCAGATTTTTTAGGTGACTGGCAAGGTGGTCAATATAGCGCAACTTATGCGAAAAGCAGGGTTCCTGTAAATGGCAAAATGTCTAAACACCTTCAATTTGAATCAAACTTATCATTAACAGGTGCAAATGCAGACAATAGGTTTCCAATAAAACCTTCTGAACAAGTTTATGCACTTATTAATTTATACAATGCTGTAACTGGAAATAGTCTTCCTTCAAAAGAAACTGTTGCAGATGCATCCATAAAAAAAACAGCAGATCTTCTAAAACAGGCAGGCAGTAAGGCAGTTGTTGTTACAGGAATTCAAGATATAAACGCGCAATTAATTGCGAATTCCTTAAATGAATTTTTGAAATCTGAAGTGTACGATATCACAACACCACGATTTGTAAAAGCCGGGAATGATAATGATGTTGCCAATTTAGTTGCTGATATGGCAGCCGGAAAAGTTGGTGCATTATTCATTTACAATAGCAATCCTTCTTATTCTTTGGCAAATGCTGAGGCATTTAATAAGGCATTAAAGAAAGTTAAATTATCTGTCAATTGCACCATGTCAAATGACGAGACCGCATTGCAATCGCAATTGGTAGCCACCACTCCTCATTATTTAGAATCTTGGGGTGATGCCCAGTTTCAGGCAGGAGAATATAGCTTAATGCAACCTACCATAAAACAATTATTTGATACACGTCAGTTTGAAGACAGTATGTTAATTTGGATGGGTGAAAATAAAACCTATTATCAATTTATTAAAGACAATTGGTCGGATTCTATCTTAAATGGAGGTTCATGGAATCAAGCATTGCATGATGGTATTTTTGCTAGCAATACTGAAATTCCTTTGGTAAAGAATGAAGTAGATTTGTCAACATCGGCATCGGCTTTATTGGCTCAAACAATACCTGCAGATTTTGAATTAAATCTTTATGCAAAAATTAGTTTAGGTGATGGCAAACAAGCCAATAATCCTTGGTTGCAAGAATTGCCAGATCCTATTACAAGAACTACCTGGGACAATTACATGACCATTTCAGCTGCTGATGCTGTAAAGCTGGGCTTAGAGAATTGGAATGTAAGCGATGGCGCTTTAAATGGTAGCGTTGTAACGCTTAAAGTGAATGGCGTAACATTAAAAAATGTACCGGTTCTTATTCAGCCAGGTCAGGCAAACGGATCTATTGGTTTGGCAGTTGGTTATGGAAGAACAGCAGGAATGCAAAAGGAAATGATGACGGGTGTAAATGCTTTTGCTTTCATGCATAATTTTAATAATTTCCAAACAGTTGAAATTGAAAAAACAGCAAGCGTTCACGAATTTGCTTGTGTTCAATTGCAACACACCATTATGGGACGTGATGAAATTATTAAAGAAACAATTTTAGAAGATTATATCAATAAGCCAAAAGAAGATTGGAATAAAACTCATGAATTTTCTTTAAATCATGTTGATGTACCAGCAGAACGTGTAGATTTATGGGAGAAATTTGATGACACTATTGGGCCTCATTTTAACTTATCAATAGATTTGGCTACTTGCACGGGATGCGCTGCTTGTATTGTAGCTTGCCATGCTGAAAACAATGTGCCTGTTGTAGGTAAACATGAAATTAGAGTAAGCAGAGATATGCATTGGTTGCGTATTGACAGGTATTATACCTCAGATATGACCAATGAAAAAGCGAAAGAAGAAGATATTTTTGGAACGGGTGAAATGTTTAATACAATGACCATCCCTTCTGAAAATCCTCAAGTTGCTTTTCAACCTGTAATGTGTCAACATTGTAATCATGCACCTTGTGAAACAGTTTGTCCTGTGGCGGCAACTTCACATGGTCGTCAGGGGCAAAACCATATGGCATATAACCGTTGCATTGGAACTAGATATTGCGCCAATAACTGTCCGTATAAAGTACGTAGGTTTAACTGGTTTAGATATCCGGAAAATAACGAATTCGACTTTAACATGAACAATGATTTAGGAAGAATGGTATTGAATCCTGATGTTGTGGTTCGATCTAGAGGGGTTATGGAAAAATGTTCCATGTGTTTACAAAAAACACAATTGAGTATTTTAACTGCCAAAAGAGAAAGCCGCCCTGTTGAAGATGAAGAATTTCAAACCGCGTGTTCAAGTGCTTGTCCAACAGGAGCTATTGTATTTGGAGATGTAAATGATAAAGAAAGTAAAGTTGCACATTTAATTGAAGATGATAGAACTTATCATCTTTTAGCTGAAATTGGTACAAAACCAAATGTAATGTATCACCTTAAAGTTAGAAATACAGAAGAATCATAACTATCATAAAGATTTAAAATATATTATGTCTCATTACGAAGCGTCTATAAGAGAACCATTAATAAATGGTAACAAAAGTTATCACGACATTACTGTTGATGTGGCTGCGCCTGTGGAGGGTAAAGCCAACAAAAAATGGTGGATTGCATTTACAATAGCATTGGTAGCCTTTTTATATGGAATAGGATGTATTGCCTATACTATTGGAACTGGAATTGGTGTTTGGGGATTAAACAACAGAGTTAACTGGGCTTGGGATATTACAAATTTTGTTTGGTGGGTAGGTATTGGTCACGCTGGTACATTAATTTCTGCCGTTTTGTTGTTATTCAGACAAAAATGGAGAATGGGAATCAATCGTTCAGCTGAAGCAATGACAATATTCGCCGTTTTTCAGGCAGGTTTATTTCCTATTATTCATATGGGTAGAGTTTGGAATGCATTTTATGTATTGCCTTTACCAAATGCATTAGGCTCATTATGGGTTAATTTTAACTCACCTTTATTGTGGGATGTTTTTGCCATTTCAACGTATCTTTCTGTGTCATTGGTGTTCTGGTATACTGGGTTATTACCTGATTTTGCAATGCTTAGAGATAGAGCGGTAAGACCTTTTCAGAAGAAAATATATAGCTTATTAAGTTTTGGATGGTCGGGCAGATTAAAAGATTGGCAACGTTTTGAAGAAGTTTCATTGGTGTTGGCAGGTTTGGCTACACCATTAGTATTATCTGTTCATACAATTGTATCTATGGATTTTGCGACATCGGTTATTCCCGGATGGCATAGTACTATTTTCCCTCCTTACTTTGTTGCAGGGGCAATATTTTCAGGATTCGCGATGGTGCAAACACTGTTGATAATTATGCGAAAGGTTTCAAATTTGGAGGCGTACATAACCAGAGTTCATATTGAAAATATGAATAAAGTAATCCTTTTAACAGGAGGTATTGTTTCAGTAGCCTACATAACAGAGTTTTTTCTGGCATGGTACTCAGGAAGTAGTTATGAGGATTATATCTATTTATCAATTGGTGCCGCTACAGGACCATATTGGTGGGCTTTTTGGGCATTGATAATTTGTAATTTCATTATTCCGCAATCATTGTGGTTTAAAAAATTAAGAACTAATTATGTATGGTCATTCTTTATTTCTATTGTTATAAATATAGGAATGTGGTTTGAACGATTTGACATTATTGTAATTGGTTTGAGTCGCGGACATTTGCCTTCATCTTGGACGATGTTTTCACCAACTTTTGTTGATGTTGGTATTTTTATTGGAACAATTGGGTTTTTCTTCGTTTTATTTTTGTTATACGCCAGAACATTTCCTGTAATTGCACAGGCAGAGTTAAAGAGTATTTTGAAATCATCTGGAGAAAATTATAAAAAATTAAGAGAAAATAATCATGAGTAATAAAACGTTACAAGCTATTTTCGATGACGACGACGTGCTTTTAAGCGCTGTAAAAGACTTAAGAGCTGCTGAGTATCATATTGAAGAAATATTTACGCCTTTCCCCGTCCACGGGCTGGAAAAAGCAGTAGGTTTGCCAAATACACGAATTGCTATTATGGCTTTTATTTATGGTGTTATTGGTTTCTCTTTTGCTGTTTGGATGATGAATTATATGATGATTGCCGATTGGCCGCAAAATATAGGCGGTAAGCCTAGTTTTAGTTTTGCTGAAAATATGCCGGCTTTCGTTCCGATTATGTTTGAGTTAACAGTATTTTTTGCCGCCCACTTAATGGTAATTACCTTTTATATGCGCAGTAAATTATGGCCTTTTAAAAACGCCGAAAATCCTGATCCAAGAACAACCGACGATCACTTTATGATCGAAATAGCGGTGTCTGACGATGTAAATGCTTTAGAAGACTTACTGAAAAAAGCAGGTGCTAAAGAAATCAAAATAAAAGCATAAAGAATATGAAACATATATTTAACATAGTAGCTATAACTTTAATAGGGATAAGTTTGAGTTCTTGTAGCGATGGCGTTATGCGTAAACCAAATGTTCGTTTTATGGCTGCTACAGATATGTATACTTCTGTTGGTTATGAAACGTATGCTGAAAATCCTAATTTTAAAAATGGGCTAGAAGCTCAATTACCTGTTGAAGGAACTATTTTTAGAGGAGAAGTACCTTATGAAATTCCTAATACCGAAGAGGGTTACTTATTAGCTAAAGAAACAGTAATGTCTCCTTTAGAAGTTAACGAGGGGAACTTGGAAAAAGGAAAAGCTTTGTATACCATTAATTGTACTGTTTGTCATGGTGATAAAGGTGATGGACAAGGAGTTTTAGTGCAACGTGATAAAGTCCT
>JAGXIN010000017.1 GCA_024635575.1 Flavobacteriia bacterium | reverse complement strand
TGTTATACACAGATTTATCTGATCAAAATAGTAATCCCTAAGGAAAAATTATTTAACCCAAATTTAATATTTTTGTTCACCATAAACAACTAACATTTCTTTTAAATATGAATTGTTCAGGAATTTTTTAAAATATTGACTTACTTTTATTATTTTTATTTAATGAACGAACTTAAACATTTATGGAAAATAATAAAATAGTATGTAAAAATTGTGAACAAGAATTTCAGGAATCTTTTCAATTTTGTCCATATTGTGGCCAAAAGGCTAAAGACGACCTTACCATGGGTGTTTTATTTTACAACACCATAAGCAATTATTTTTCTGTTGATGCCCGATTTTTAAAGAGCTTCTTTCCACTATTGTTTCGACCAGGTTATTTGGCGAAAAAATTTGTTGAAGGGAAACGTTTGTTGTACTTGCATCCTGCACAATTCTATTTGTTTTCTTCTGTTATTTTCTTCTTTATATTCTCTTTTCAAGCCCGTGAATACAACCAGAAAGTAGATAATGTTTTGAAAATAGGTTTCGAAAATGATCAAATTTTAAAGTTTGATTCTATCCAAAAAAATAATATGGATTCTGTTTCCGTAACAGAACTTACCAAGCCTTTAAGGGACCAGCAGATTATCACAGGTATGGATGAAAAAGAATTAAAAAAATTGGATTCCATGATAAAAACCGATGCAAATTCTGATGATATTGGTCCCATAAATTTTGGTTTTAATAAAAAGGAATTAGACTCCTTAATTGCCATCGGTGCACCCGAGGCAGAACTGTTACAAGCCATGGGAATGGATGATGACGCAGGTTTTTTTAA
Organism: Flavobacteriia bacterium; assembly: GCA_024635575.1. Classification (GTDB taxonomy): domain Bacteria; phylum Bacteroidota; class Bacteroidia; order Flavobacteriales; family Flavobacteriaceae; genus Lutibacter. The sequence goes on along the minus strand of JAGXIN010000017.1, from coordinate 4,734 downwards.
ACGACGATTTTACCTTCAAATACTTAAATTTCAAAAAAATAGCGGAGGCGGCATTATGCAGGCATTTTTTGACAGTATTCCTATTGCCTTATTTTTTCTACTTCCAATTTTTGCGTTTATTTTAAAAATATTCTATTGGAAAAGAGGAAGCTTTCCTCATCATCTGGTATTTAGCTTTTATTACTTCTCCTTTCTATTTATGATTATGGGCATTGTAATGCTTATTAATTTCTTTTGGGAAACACCCAGCTGGGTAGATGGTATTGTTGCGGCATCAATATACCTCTATCTCTTAATAGCTGTAAAGCAATTTTACAGACAGGGTTATTTTATCAGTTTTATTAAAACGGGAATGGTCGCTTTTATTTATTTGATTTTTGTATTGCCAATTGCATTGGCGGTCATGCTGTCTGCATCATTTTTATTCTATTAAAATATGATAACAAAACCTTTATTTTTTAAGGCTTGTTGACGTACAATAATGCACCATTTTTATTGCATTTTATTAGGGTTTTTAATTTACACATCACATTTACATTTCTTTTAAAGAAGTTTATGAGTGTAAAATATTTTCAGAAACTTCCTTTTATTAGCTAAAAATCATTAATTTAGAGTAGAAAAATTAAAGTAAAAACATTGTGAAACATTACTAAAGAGTATTTTACAAATTATGATTTAATAGTTTAGCAAAAATAGATTAAGCACAAACAGCCTGCAGAACCGCTTTGGAAATTAAAAACTCATGGTACAAATTATTAAAACACTGGTTCCCATTCCCCCAAACAGGAAATTTTCTGTGCTTGAAATTCTTTTATATATAGTGTTGATTTCTATTGTGCTCTACTTTGGCAAAACCTTGTTTATTCCGCTAAGTTTTTCATTGCTCGTTAGCTTTATTCTTTATCCAATTTGCAAGTGGCTGGAAAAAAAAGGAGTCAATAAAATAGTCAGCATCTTCTTGGCCATTTCTACAATATTCCTTCTATTGGGAGCCATTACTTTATTGCTATTTATGCAGATTGAAGGATTTTTGCACGAATGGCAAACGTTCAGAATTAAATTCTTAAAGTCATTGGTTGAGCTATATACTTATTTTGAAGAACAATACGGTATAAACACAAGTGGATTATCGGAACTGCCAAAAAATTTGGTTAATGGCTCCGGAACGCAGATTTTTGGTTTTCTGATAAATACGGCCTACTCAATTTCCATGTCAGTTTTTTTCCTAATTATAATCCCTGTTTTTTCAGCACTTATTCTTTATTACCGTCATATGCTGGCAAATGTGTTGTACAAACTTTTTCCTTCAGAAAAAAAAGAGTCTATTCACGAAATCCTAACTGAATCAATCCATTCTTATTATAATTTTGTTAAGGGGATGTTGCTCGTATATTTAATTGTAGGTATTTTGAATAGTATCGGCTTGGCTATTATTGGTATTCCGCACGCAATTGCTTTCGGATTTATTGCTTCAATTCTAACATTTGTCCCCTACGTAGGAATTATAATTTCTTCGCTTTTACCCATTGCAATTTCATGGATAACCTATGATTCTTTATGGTATCCATTTGGAGTAATTATAGTTTTTACGGTTGTTCAAATACTGGAAGGAAATATAATATTTCCTTTTGCTGTAGGTAATCGTTTAAAGATCAATCCGCTTGTCATTATTATTGTAATAATTGCTGGTGGTATTTTATGGGGAGCCGCAGGTATGATTTTATTCATTCCGTTTATAAGCATCATTAAACTAATTGCCGATCGCACAGAAAGTTTGAAAACACTGGCTTTACTGTTGGGAGATAATAACACCCCAAAGAAAAAGCACAAATGGTTATTTAGGAAAAAACGTTAACTGTTTATTTTTTTAAAAGTAGAAAGTTTGATTGATTTCCCTTTTCCTATTACCTTCTCAATAATTTATTCCCCCTTCGGGGGCTAGCGGGCGCTACCAACTTATGGGCCTATAATCTTTTAAAAATTTCCCACACCAATGTTTTCCAGTATTTATTCCGTCGAATAACGGATCCATTACACGAGCTGCACCATCAACAATATCTAATGGTGGCTGAAAATCGTGCTGTTCCTGTTTCATTTTTGCCAAAGCAACAGGATCTTCATCAGTAACCCAGCCAGTATCAACCGCATTCATATAAATACCGTCTTTTGCCAGGGTTCCTGAAGAAGTATGCGTCAGCATATTCAAGGCAGCTTTGGCCATGTTGGTATGCGGATGTCTATCCTCTTTGAAAGATGGATAAAATTTTCCTTCCATCGCAGAAACATTGATGATGTGTTTTTGTCCGGTATTGTCCATTTTCATGACTTCTGAAAGACGGTTACACAACACAAATGGCGCAACAGAATTTACCAATTGAACCTCTATCATTTCTGTGGTTTCAATTTCGCCAAGTTTTAAACGCCAGCTGTTTGTTTTTCTTAAATCCAGTTGTTGCAAATCGGCATCTAGTTTTCCTTCAGGAAAAACCTCTGTTGTAACCAATTCTTTGTCAAAACTGTACGGAATTTGTGACAATCTTGCTGAGGCCCTTAAACCAATTCCCGGCTCAGGGCCGTGCCAGGTAACCGGCAAATTTTGATTGGGTGAAACATCTGATGATAATGCAGATAACTCCTTTAAACAGCTCCAATGGTCAAATAATAAATCTCTTGTGTTTATAGGCAAGGAAGCTATTGGGCTTTCTTCGTTTTTCATTAAATGCTGATAAAATCCCGAAGGGCGTCTCACGGTTTGTGCCGCATTGTTAATGAGAATATCCAATCGTCCATATTTTTGCTCAATAAAATTGCAAAAAATCTCCACACTTGGAATATGCCTTAAATCTAGTCCATGAATTTTTAAACGATGCCCCCACGCAACAAAATCGTCTTCTTTTGAAAAACGCAAAGCCGAATCAACAGGAAAACGGGTCGTTGCAACCACAGTTGCGCCACCGCGCAAAAGCATTAAGGTGATATGGTAACCTATTTTTAAACGCGAACCTGTAATTACGGCTATTTGTCCGGCTACATTTGCTGTTTGAAACCGTTTTGCATAATTAAAATCACCGCAATCCGGACACATGCTGTCATAAAAATGGTGCATTTTGATAAATGGTTTTTTACACACGTAACAGTTTTTGTGTGACTCAAATTCCAGGGGTTCCTTATTCTCCAAATCAGCCATTGGAAGTAATTTAGGCGCAACAAAAACGGAAGCTTCACGAGCATTTCTTATGCCGGATTCTTTTCGGGCATTTTTTTCTTTGGCGGCCAATTTGCGTTTTGCCACTTTTTTACCATCTTTTTTTCTTCGTGAAAATTCATCCCTGTCTGGTCTGGAAAACATACCTGCAACCTTTATCAGTTCAGTTCTTTGTGCTTTCTCAATGTCGAAAATCTGATCGGTATTTGTAACCAATTGAGACAATACGGCAATACATTTCTCAATTTGTTCAGAAGTAATTGCGTTGTTGTTGACTGTTTTCATCTTCTCCATAATTTTAAAATATCCTAAAACCAATTAAGGCAGCAAAGATAGTTTTAAATTTTGGCTGTGATTTGTTTTTATTGAGATTGTAAAAAATCAGGTTAATTAAACTAAGGTGCTCATAATACGTTCTTTAACCACCGTTAAAATCCTTTTATTGCTTTCTTTAATGAAGTTTTTATAAACCGTAAATTCTTCCAAAGTAAAATGCCCAATAATGATTCCTTTTATTTCATTTCTAAATTGGCTGTCTTTGGAAAAAATGCGTTCAATGAATTCAATCTTTTTTAATTCATTCAAATGATTAAAATCAAATTTTTGCAGGGTCAAATAATGTTCGAAATAAGCAATTAGCAATGCATGTTTCATTTTAATAATTGGCCGCAATGTTTTGTTTTGAAATTTTTCAATCGCGGTCATTTTTTCTGAAACAATGGCTTTTTCAATAATAGGACGTTTATTATTTTCTTTATCGTTTGTCATAAACACAAAATTACTCAATCTTTTTAATGACAACTTCTCCTTGCCTAAACTTTATTCGTTTGGTAAATCGGGAATAAATAACCAGACTTTTCTTTGTGTTGATAAAATAAACACCTGTAAGTAGCACCAAAGCAGCCATAACAGACTGAAAAGTAATCTGTTCGTTTAAAAAATACCAGCCAACAACCATGGCAATCACCGGATTCACATAAGAAGATGTCGCAACTTTTTCGGGAGAAACCACCCTAAGCAAATAATTGAACGACGTAAAAGCGACAATGCTGCCAAACAATACTAAAAGAATCATTGACAATTGCACCGGCTGGCTCCATTGCGTAGGGTAAGTCCATTCTTCCCCAAATAACAAGCTCGCCATAAAAAGTGTAATACCTCCGGTAACCATTTGATAACCAGTATTTACAAAAAAGTTTGGAGGCAAATCGGCTTTGGCCACAAATAAACTTCCGTAGCCCCAACTAATGATACATACAAAAATCATAGACATTCCCAATAAGGTTCCTTCCTGGTTGATAATCTGTCTTTGGCCCACCAAAAGAAACATCCCAATCATTCCTAAAACAATGCCGATAACCGACATAGCTTTGATCTTTTTTCCTTCTAAAATCCGCATCAGCAAGATAACAACCAATGGCTGTGCGGCCGTTTCAAGCGCCGCAAATCCGCTGTCCACATATTTAAGTGCCCAAACTACGACCCCATTTCCAAAGGACAAAAATAAAAAACCCGCGATGATGCTGTTG
>JAGXIN010000001.1 GCA_024635575.1 Flavobacteriia bacterium | reverse complement strand
ACTAATTATCAGTAAATTAAATATTTTAGCCTTTTTCAGCTCTTGTTTTTAACAACGCTTTTTAAGTCTAAAAATGTTATTTTATCCGGAACAAATAATTCAAAAAAAAAGATGATTAACAAAATTTTTTTACAGTCTGTTAATCAGCATTCTAAAATTACTGGCCAAATCTTATTCTGTCTTTAAGGGCTGCCACCAGACTATCCATAAATCTTGTCTGATCCTTAGTTCTTGCCTTTATTTCAGTAAATGTTTTTTGATGATTTCCCAAGTCAATATCAAAAATATACTCACAAACATTTACCAAATTTTTAAGGCTCTCTGGAGTTGGAGTTCCAAAAACGCCCTTAGCATCCGCACCATTTATTAATTCTATAAAACCCGTTTTGGAGCCATACCATTTTAAATTATTTAAAATAGCCGGTCTGACTTCTTTAATGACAACAATGCTCTTTTTTGTTTTAAGAAGTTCCAATTCATTGTCATAAAACTTCAATAGTAAATTAAATGTGATAATTTGTGAAGCTAAAAAATCGTGGCTGGTGGAAAATTCAGGATCATCCAAATGTTTATTCATAAACAAATCCAGTTGATGGTCTGCTCTCAAAAAATAGATATGATCTAGTTTAGTGGCGTTGAGCCTACAGTATTTTGCAAAATCAAAAACCTCCGCTTTTTTAGCCTTCAATTTGGCTATTTGTTCATTAATGTAAATTCGTTGTTTGGAAATTCCTGTTGCCGGGAAATCTATCAGAAAATCGTTTAGTTCCAGAAAGAAATTGAGTTTTCCGCGGATATAGGGTTTTTGCTTTTTAAAAAAATGGATTTCATCTCTTGTTGAAATGGAATCCATTTTTCTTAATTCCAATCTTAATTGAAATAGACAGTCTCTTGCGATTTTTATGTTTTCTGCTACTTTCGTTAATTTCGGTAGATCTAATTTTTTTACATCAATGATGGCTAAATCGAAATTATCGATTATCGTAGCAATTTTTTTCATAATTAAATTTTACTTTTTCAAGGGATTAAAAATAGTAAAATTTATCACACAAAAAATCTTTAAAAATAATACGCTTATTAACCTGCTGACTCACTCTTTTTTAGGTTGTTTTCCTCTTTATTCTTAGTTAAAACCAGTTTTAATGCATTCATATCATCGCTAACCTTGCGCTCAATTACTTTGGCATAAATTTGCGTTGTAGACAATTTTGTATGCCCTAAAAGCTTGGAAACTGTTTCGATTGGAACACCATTTGTTAAAGTCACTGTTGTGGCAAAAGTGTGTCGCGCCATATGAAATGTAAGGTTCTTTTTTATACCGCAAGCTTCTGCAACATCTTTCAAATAGAAATTTAGTTTTTCGTTTGATATCAATGGAAATAACGTTTCTGAAATAATGGTCATTGGATGATTGTCATATTTATCAATCAATTCTTGTGCTTTATCTAATATTGGTATTTTTATGGGGGTTTTGGTTTTTTGACGTTTGGTAATAATCCAATTGCCGCCATCTATTCCTTTATGAATATTATCTTTTGTTAATTGCATAATATCTACATAACTAATTCCTGTATAGCAGCTAAAAATGAATAAATCACAAACCCTTTGAAATCGCTCAGTAGGGCAGTGGTACGTTTCTAAATTTGATAATTCATTTTCTGAAAGAAATTCGCGATGGGTTTTTTCAAAAGTTGATTTCCATCTAATAAAAGGGTCTTTTTGTAACCATTCTAAATGATAGGCTAAAGTTATCATCTTTCGTAAACGTTGAATATGTTTCATAACAGTATTTTGTCCAATTGCTTTTGGGTGGCCTTTTGGCCAATAGGAGTTTAAAAAACTTTCAAAATCACAAATAAATTTATAGTCTAATTGATTTAGATATACATCTGTGGTTTTTCTTTTTTGTTCTATAAATTTTGAAATGTAGTTTTCCGTGATTCCAAAATTTCTAATTGTACCGGGGGCAAGTGTATTCTTAATTTTATTTGAATGGTATTCAATTAAGTTTTTAAGTGTTTTGTGATTTTCTCCTTCACCCAAATAAGTTGATTTTATAAGTTGAGCCGTTATTAATTTTCCTTGATTATCCAAATCTTGACAAGTTTTGAATATTTTAGCTTTCACTTGATCCAGATATAAGTTCAGTAATCGGGCATCTTGACTGTTGCCTTTTGCCTTTGATTTTGATTTATCCCAGGAATCAATATTGATTTTACGCTTTAAACTTATGTTAGTGCGTTTTTGGTTAACAGTAACTCTTGCAAAAATTTCTGCTTCGTTATTTTTTGCACGTGAGGCATTAATCCAAATAAGGATTGAAAAAGTTGAGGATGTCTTCATAGTTGTCGTCTTTTTAAGTTAAACTTTGTTTAAGACGAAAGTCAAATCAACTATGGTTTTTTGGTCTTTTGGTCAACATTGTTGACCTCTAAAATTTTTGTTGACCGATTTGTTGACCAAATATATGAAATTAAATCATATATTATGATGGTCTCAAAAATAAAAATCCTTGTAAAACATAAAGTTTACAAGGATTTGGTTTTAAATGTACTAAACACTAGTGACCTCGACTGGATTCAAACCAGTAACCTCTTGAGCCGTAATCAAGTGCGCTATTCAGTTGCGCCACGAGGCCGTTTTGAGGGTGCAAATATACTATTTTTTTAAGTATTTATAAACTATTTTTTGTAACAAAATATCGCCAGCCTATAATTGCCATTTGCCATTTTTTAGCTTTAGATATATCCAATCTTTTTTTAGTGAAGCTTGGAAGCAAAATTTTATTAATTTTTGCTAAAAGTTTAAATAGTTGTTTTTTCATGAGGTAAAAGTACATAATAAAGAATATCTCACAAAATGCCAAGGTTTTGAAAAGATGAATTTAAATTTTATTTAAGAAAGGATGAATCTAAATGAATGACGCGTTTCTAAAAAATATAAGATAATATTTCTGCTATATTTGTAAAAAGGATTTCATGAATTTAGTACTAATTGCTCTTGGTTTGGTTTTGTTGATAGCTGGTGGAAATTGGTTATTGAAATCAGCAGTTGGTTTTTCATTACGTCTCAAAATTCCTAAAATTGTGATCGGGATGACAGTTGTTTCATTTGCAACATCTGCACCCGAACTGATTATTAGCATAAAATCAGCTTTGGAAGGCCATGCTGATATTGCTTTTGGAAATGTAATCGGTTCTAATATTGCCAATTTAGGATTGGTTTTGGCAATTACAATTATAATTTCAACAATAAGGGTACAAAAAAGTTTTTATAAAACAGATTGGCCATTGATGATGATTTCGTCAGTTTTGCTCTATTTTTTTATTGCATTTGATGGAATTTTACAGCGATATGAAGGATTTATTTTGTTATCATGCCTGTTAATATTTTTAATTTATTTATTAAAGTTTCAAAAACCTGCGGTAATAGATGAAAGACCCGAAGATGATGAGGAATTACCATTATATAAAGATGTTTTGTTTTTAGCTATTGGAGGCATATCTCTTTGGGGAGGTTCTGAATTATTGATTGATGGAACTATAGGTATGGCCAAAAACTTTAATATTAGTGAACGGATTATTGGTATTACGATTGTTTCAATAGGAACAAGCATTCCAGAACTAGCAGCTTCAGTTATTGCCATTTTAAAAAAGGAAAAAGCTATTTCATTGGGAAACCTTATAGGTTCTAACATGTTTAATATTTTAGGAGTTTTAGGATTAACAGCCATCATTACGCCAATTGAAATAACAGATCAAGGTTTATTATCTAATGATATTTTTTGGATGTTGGCAATTTCATTTTTAATATTGCCACTTAATTTTGTACCAAGTAGAATGAAATTAGGTTGGAGAGATGAGCTAATACTAATTTCGTTATATTCAATATTTATGTATAGAATGTTTATTTAATATTGAAATTTCAATTTACTGTTTTAGAAAATATTATTTATGTAAAAATTATTGCCTTTCCCAACAAAAAACAAAAAAATTTGACATTGACCCTAATTTTTATGGGGGTAATTTTTTTTAAATCGTTTTTTAAGTTACATTTGCGCTATTAAAAACAGTGAATTAATTTTAAACCACTTAAAAAATGTCTGTAATTAGATTTCAAGCCTTGGCCCAGTCAGCAAAAAGAAAACCTGTTGACGTAATTGAAGATACAAAAAGATCAATCTTGTTTGGCGAAAATGTATTTAATGGAAATACGATGCGTCAATATTTAACCAAAGATGCCTATAAGGGTGTTATGAGTGCAATTGAGCACGGGACAAAAATCGACCGTAAAATTGCAGATCAGGTTTCTTCATCAATGAAAGAGTGGGCGATGTCAAAAGGAGTTACGCATTATACGCACTGGTTTCAGCCTTTAACAGGCGGAACTGCTGAAAAGCATGACGCATTTTTTGAAACTATTGAAGGGGGAATGGCTATTGAAAAGTTTGGAGGAGATCAATTGGTACAACAAGAACCCGATGCATCAAGTTTTCCTAATGGAGGAATTAGAAATACTTTTGAAGCGCGTGGCTATACAGCCTGGGATCCAACATCACCAGCGTTTATTTACGGAACAACATTAAGTATCCCTACAATATTTGTTGCTTATACAGGTGAAGCGTTAGACTATAAAACACCATTATTAAGAGCATTAACAGCTATAGATGAAGCTTCAACGGCAGTATGTAAATATTTTGATAAAAATGTAAAGAAAGTGACTGCTTCATTAGGATGGGAGCAAGAGTACTTTTTAATTGATAAATCATTGGCTAACAGCCGACCAGACATTACCTTAACTGGAAGAACTTTATTGGGACATTCTCCAGCAAAAGGGCAACAATTGGACGATCATTATTTTGGTTCAATTCCAAGCCGTGCATTAAATTATATGCGTGATTTGGAAACTGAATGTATGCTTGTGGGGATTCCTGTTAAAACACGTCATAATGAGGTAGCTCCAAATCAGTTTGAGTTGGCGCCTATTTATGAAGAATGCAACTTGGCAGTTGACCATAATTCATTATTGATGGATATGATGGGGAAAGTGGCTTCTCGCCACAATCTTAAAGTGCTTCTTCATGAAAAACCCTTTGCAGGTGTAAATGGATCGGGAAAACACAATAACTGGTCACTTTCAACCGATTCAGGCATCAATTTATTATCACCTGGAAAAACACCGATGAGCAATCTTCAGTTTTTAACATTTTTTATAAATACCATTAAAGCGGTTTATGAAAATGAAGAATTGGTAAGAGCAGCTGTTGCTTCAGCAAATAATGACCACAGACTTGGTGCAAATGAAGCACCTCCTGCAATTATTTCAGTATTTATCGGAGAACAATTGACAAAAGTTTTAGAAGAATTGGAAGGCGTTACCAACGGCAAACTTTCTCCTGAAGAAAAAACAGACCTAAAATTGAATGTGGTTGGTAAAATTCCGGATGTATTATTGGACAACACAGACAGAAACCGAACCTCGCCATTTGCATTTACAGGAAACAAATTTGAGTTTAGAGCAGTTGGCTCATTTGCAAACTGCGCAAATCCAATGACCGTTTTAAATACCATAGTTGCAAAGCAATTAAAAGATTTTAAAGTTGAAGTAGACAAGTTAATTGTAGCAAAAGACTTAAAGAAAGATGAAGCTATTTTTAATGTGTTAAGAGAATATATTAAGGCTACAAAAAATATATTGTTTGAAGGAAATGGATATGGAGAGGCTTGGGAAAAAGAAGCTAAAAAAAGAGGGCTAAGCAATAATAAAACAACTCCTAAAGCATTAAAAGCGAAAGTTTCTAAAAAAACAATTGCGTTATATGAAGAAATGAATGTGATGAGCAAAGTGGAAACTGAAGCCAGATATGAAATTGAAGTTGAAGATTATACGATGCGAATTCAAATTGAATCTCGTGTTTTAGGAGATATCGCCGGAAATCATGTGGTTCCTACAGCAGTTCGTTATCAGAATATGTTGATTAAAAATGTAACCGGATTAAAAGAAATATTCGGAAAAGAATTTGAAAAACATGCAGCTGAACAAATTAAATTAATTAAACTAATTTCTCAGCACATTGAGTCTATCCACTCAAAAATAGATAAAATGATTGAAGCACGTAAAAAAGCGAACATTATAGAAGATGTAGAAGAAAAAGCTGAAGCATACTGTGTTAAGGTTAGACCATTTTTTGATGAGATTAGGTACCATTGTGATAAACTGGAATTAATGGTTGATGATGAGTTATGGCCACTTACCAAATACAGAGAAATGTTATTTACACGATAAAGACAAAAAAATCCCGCAATTAGCGGGATTTTTTTGATTTAAATCTCTGCCTTAAAAATAGCTTGCTTTAAATGGATTACTTCGGTAAAAACCCAATAGGTTTAAAAAAGATAATTTACTTTTGCAGTTCAAAATAATTAGCAACAATGAGTTCAGAAAACAGTAAAAGATACAGCCTGAGAGGCGTTTCAGCTTCAAAAGAAGATGTACACAATGCCATTAAAAATGTGGATAAGGGTTTATTTCCGAAGGCATTTTGTAAAATTGTGCCTGATTATTTGACAAATGATGAAGATTACTGCTTAATAATGCACGCAGATGGCGCCGGGACAAAATCGTCTTTAGCTTATACCTATTGGAAAGAAACAGGAGATATTTCGGTATGGCGAGGAATTGCACAAGATGCTTTAATTATGAATGTGGATGATTTAATTTGCGTTGGAGCAACAACGAATATCATGTTATCTTCAACAATTGGACGTAATAAAAATGTAATACCGGGTGAAGTGATTTCAGCCATTATCAATGGAACTGAAGAACTGTTGCAGGAATTAAAAGGATTTGGCGTTGATATTCATTCAACAGGGGGGGAAACTGCCGATGTTGGTGACTTGGTGAGAACCATTATTGTGGATTCTACAGTTACCGCCCGAATGAAAAGAACCGATGTTATTGATAATGCAAACATTAAACCAGGCGATGTAATTGTTGGTTTGGCTTCATTTGGACAAGCTTCTTATGAAAAGGAATATAATGGAGGAATGGGCTCTAACGGATTAACATCTGCCCGCCATGATGTTTTTCATAAGTATTTGGGGGAGAAATATCCTGAAAGTTTTGATGCTGCAGTTCCTGATGAATTGGTTTATTCAGGAAACATGAAATTAACCGATGATGTTGAAAACGTACCAATAAACACAGGAAAATTAGTGCTTTCTCCAACAAGAACTTATGCTCCAATCATTAAAAAAATACTTGAAAAATTTTCTTCAGAAGAAATTCATGGAATGGTTCATTGCAGTGGAGGTGCCCAAACAAAAATTCTTCATTTTATTGATAATTTACATATTATAAAAGACAATATGTTTTCAATTCCGCCTTTATTCAAATTAATTCAAAATCAGAGCAAAACAGATTGGAAAGAAATGTACCAGGTGTTTAACTGTGGCCACAGGATGGAATTATACGTTTCTCCTGAAATTGCCCAAACGATTATTGATATTTCAAAAAGTTTCCATGTTGATGCTCAAATTGTGGGCAGGGTAGAAGCTTCTGAAACCAAAAAATTAACCATCAAAAGTGAATTTGGGGTTTTTGATTATTAAATTGATATGAATGCCAAACAATTAATTTGGTTTTTTTCTTCATAAAATAGTCTAATCGGGTTGTCTTATTCTGGAAATTAGAGTCAACAATAATTAAAATGGCATTAAAGACTGCCCGAATAAAATATCAAGAATTTGTTGTAAATTTGCAAACTAATTAAAAATAAATGTTAGATAAATTAAGAATCATAAAACAACGCTTTGATGAGATCTCTGATTTAATAATTCAACCAGATATTATTTCAGACCAAAAACGCTATGTAAAAATCAGTAAAGAATATAAGGATTTGAGCGCTGTTATGAAGGTGGGTGATGAATATCGTGGGTTGTTAAAAAATATTGAAGAAGCCAAAGAAATAATTTCTGATGGGTCTGACGCTGATATGACCGAAATGGCCAAAATGGAAATTGAAGAAGCTGAAGCCCGTTTACCACAATTGGAAGAAGACATTAAGTTTATGTTAATTCCTAAAGATCCTGACGATGCCAAAAATGTAATGGTTGAAATTAGGGCAGGAACAGGTGGTGATGAAGCCAGTATTTTTGCAGGTGATTTATATAGAATGTACACAAAATATTGCGCAGATAAAGGTTGGAGAACCAGTATTGTGGATATGAGTGAAGGAACTTCCGGAGGATTTAAAGAAATCATTTTTAGTGTGGAGGGAGAAGATGTTTATGGAAATTTAAAATTTGAAGCAGGCGTTCATCGTGTGCAACGGGTACCACAAACCGAAACGCAGGGGCGAGTGCACACATCAGCAGCCACAGTGATGGTTTTACCTGAAGCAGAAGAGTTTGATGTGCAAATTGACATGAAAGATGTGCGAATGGATTTTTTCTGTTCATCTGGACCAGGAGGGCAATCAGTGAACACTACTTATTCCGCAGTTCGTTTAACACATATTCCTACCGGACTTGTTGCACAGTGCCAAGATCAAAAATCTCAGCACAAAAATAAAGATAAGGCAATGCAGGTTTTACGCTCGAGGTTATATGAAATGGAACTGGCTAAAAAGCAAGAAGCCGATTCTTTAAAACGAAAAACGATGGTGAGCTCCGGAGATAGATCAGCAAAAATCAGAACCTATAATTATCCTCAAGGTCGCGTTACCGAGCATAGAATTGGTTTAACGATGTATGATTTGCAGAATATCATCAATGGCGATATTCATAGAATTATAGAAGGTTTAAAATTGGCTGAAAATACTGAAAAGTTAAAGGAACTGGGAGAAGTTTTTTAATAGAGATTAATTACGATAAAAATAAAACCCTCAAAAATTTAAATTTTTGAGGGTTTTATTTTTTCAATTTGTTTTCGAGTTTATTCCTCAATAAATTCTTCCTTTTTTGAGAATTTAAGTGAAACTAAAATTCCGATTAAAAGGGCAAGCGCAATAAATGACAGCGATAACCATTCCGGAAAGGTATAGAAATGCATTAAAATTAATTTTACGCCCACGAAAGACAGAATGGCAATTAAACTGAATTTCAAGTAATAGAACTTCACCAGCATATTTGACAGGAAGAAATACATGGACCGCAATCCAAGAATCGCAAAAATATTGGAGCTAAAAACCAAAAATGGGTCGGACGTAATTGCCAAAATTGCCGGCACACTGTCTATTGCAAATAAAATATCTGTAAATTCAATAATGATTAAAGCTATAAAAAGCGGCGTTGCGGCAGTAATGTGCCTCAATTTAATGAAAAAATGCTCACCTTGCATGTGACTGGTAATAGGAATAATTTTTCTTATTTGTCGATAGATAAATGATTTTTTAGGCTGGAATTTTTCTTCTTTTGAAAACATCATTTTGTAAGCGGTCAAAAGCAAAAACACACCAAAAACATAGGTGGTAAAGCTAAACTTCTTAATCAGTATTACACCAAAGAATATCATTAATGCCCTAAAAACGATGGCGCCTAAGATTCCCCAAAATAACACCCTGTGCTGATATTTTAACGGAATTTTGAATGATGCGAATATGACGGCAATCACAAAAATATTGTCAATGCTTAACGAGATTTCAATTAAATAACCGGTGATGTATTTTAAGACGGCATCTGTTGCTGTGAGATTGTCCACATTGTCTATAATTTCTCCAGAATAGAGCCAATAAATAACACCAGAAAATAAGAAGGATATTGTAACCCATATTCCAGTCCAGACGGAAGCTTCTTTGGTGCTTATGATGTGTGGAGTTCTATTAAAGACACCCAAATCTAGCGCTAAAAAAATAAGGATGAGCGCAACAAAAATTATCCAAACAATCATAAGTAATTAGTTAAATTAAGCTGCAAATATAAGTTATTTGTCATTCTTATGGTAAACTATAAACAGGAAATTAGGCGCGTAAAAAAGCCCAAACATTTGTTTGGGCTTTTAATATATAAGCAAGTAATTAAAAAATCTATTTTACTTTATCTGCAATTGCCTTAAAAGCTTCTGGGTTGTTCATCGCCAAATCTGCAAGAACTTTACGGTTCAATTCGATATTGTTAGCTTTAAGTTTTCCCATAAACTGAGAGTAAGACATTCCGTATTGGCGTGCTCCTGCGTTAATACGCTGAATCCATAATCCACGGAAACTTCTCTTTTTGTTTTTACGGTCTCTGTAAGAATATAACATTCCTTTTTCAACCGCATTTTTAGCTACTGTGTAAACGTTTTTTCTACGTCCGAAGTAACCTTTTGCTTGCTTCAATATCTTTTTTCTTCGAGCTCTTGAGGCAACTGAATTTACTGATCTTGGCATAATTCATTTGTTTTTTTGTAGTAGGCGGCAAAGTTTGCACTTAAATAGGCACTACTCCATGGTTAATAATTAAATTCCCTTTTAACTTTATTATTTTAAAGTTAGTTGTTGTAAAATGTTAGCTTTATCTGCTTTGTGAACCAAACCATCATGAGTTAACCTTAATTTACGTTTCTTAGACTTTTTGGTCAAAATATGACTTTTAAAAGCGTGTTTTCTTTTTATTTGTCCAGAGCCGGTTAGCTTAAAACGCTTTTTGGCACTAGATTTTGTTTTCATTTTAGGCATCTTTCTTCTTTTTTTTATCTTGCTTATTATTTTT
>JAGXIN010000111.1 GCA_024635575.1 Flavobacteriia bacterium | reverse complement strand
TCCTTGATGATTTCTGATTTTAATTCATCATCCAATAAATCGGATTTTGAAATGGCAAGCAGCCTGTTTTTATCCAGCAATTCCGGATTGTGTTGTTTTAATTCATTCAATAAAATATCATATTCCTTTTGAATATCGTCAGAATCGGCAGGAATTAAAAATAATAAGATCGAATTTCGTTCAATATGACGTAAAAAACGATGTCCCAAACCTTTTCCTTCAGCAGCTCCCTCAATGATTCCTGGAATATCAGCCATCACAAATGTTTTGAAATCGCGATATTCCACAATACCCAAATTGGGTTTTAATGTGGTAAAAGGGTAATCAGCAATTTTAGGCTTAGCCGCTGTTAATACCGAAAGTAAAGTTGATTTACCGGCATTTGGAAAACCAACCAAACCAACATCTGCCAATATTTTTAATTCTAATTGAAACCAGCCTTCTTTCATGTCTATACCTGGCTGCGCGAATCTTGGTGTTTGGCGTGTAGAGGATCTGAAATTCCAGTTCCCTAGTCCGCCCATTCCACCATCAAGCAAAATTTGCTCAGTGTTTTCGTGGGTAATTTCAAATATGATTTCCTGTGTTTCCCCATCTCTGATGATGGTTCCCATAGGCACTTCAATATATACATCTTTACCGTCTTTTCCAGTACTTCGTTGTTTGCTGCCGTCACCACCGTGATCGGCTTTGAAATGTTTTTTAAATTTTAGTGGAAAAAGAGTCCACATGTTTTTATTTCCACGAACAATTACATGTCCGCCACGACCGCCGTCTCCACCATCAGGTCCTCCTTTATCAATGTATTTTTCTCTATGCAAATGCGTTGATCCACGTCCTCCTTTACCGGAAGAAGCATATACTTTTACATAGTCAACAAAATTTTCTTCAGTCATTTTCGTATAAAATTGTTTACCCAAGTTTGGGTTTAAGCGCGCAAAGGTACAATTTTGAAAACGAAAATTTTACTTTTTTAAATTTAGCAGAAAATATTTTTCTATAATTGGCCAATTATTTCCGATAAACGCTTTGTAATATCATTGATAGTTCCAACGCCGTCTGCCCCAAAATATTTACCTTGAAGTTGGTAATAATCCTTTAAAACTGAGGTTTTTGTGTTGTATTCGTTAAAACGATTGCGAATTTTACTTTCGTCCTGATCATCAGTTCTTCCACTAATTTTACCACGTTCCAACAAACGGGTAACCAATAAATCTTCAGGCACTTCCAAAGCTACCATTCCACTAATAACTTCTCCTTTTTCTTCTAAAAAATCATCTAAAGCTTTTGCCTGAGATTCTGTTCGGGGAAATCCGTCAAAAATAAAACCTTTGGCGTCTGAATTTTTATCAACTTCAGCCTTAAGCATTTCAATAGTTACTTCATCGGGAACCAAATCACCATTATCCATAAAAGATTTAGCCAGCATTCCAAGTGCTGTTTTGTTATTGATATTGGAACGGAAAACGTCACCTGTTGAAATATGAACAAGGTCGTATTTTTCTTTAAGCAAATCTGCTTGTGTTCCTTTTCCCGCACCCGGAGGTCCGAATAAAACGATATTTTTCATTTTTGGAGTATTAGTAAGTTGATAAATACTGGAAAGATTTCTTCCTAAACCATCATAGTCTAAACCGTAACCAATTATAAATTTATCGGGAATTGAAATACCGATATAGTCTATCTGCAAATCTTTTTTAAACACATCCGGTTTAAAAAACAAGGTGGCTATTTTAAGTTGTTTTAATTTTCTGTTACTAAAAATGTCATAAATTTCCTGAAGCGTATTCCCTGTATCAATAATATCTTCTAAAATAATAACGGTTTTACCCTCTAAATCTTCATTTAAACCAACAAGCTGTCTTACTTTTCCGGTAGAATCCGTTCCTTCATAGGAAGCCAATTTTACAAAAGATACTTTACAGCTGTAGTTATATTTACGAACCAGATCAGCAACTATCATAAATGAACCATTTAGTATGCCAATAAAGATTGGAGTTTCGTCTTTACAGTCTTCAGTAATTTGTGCAACCATTAAATTAATGGCTTCTTCAATTTTTTCTTCGGAAATGTATTTTTTAAAATAGGTATTATGTAGTTTAATAATGCTCATTTTTATGCTTTGTTACAAATTTAACAATCAATAAATAATATTAGCCTTTAAAGTAGATTTATTTGCTAATTTGAAATACAAAAACCGTTTTGAGTAGTCAAAACGGTTTTTCAGTTTATTGTACTTGAACTTTTTATTTTTTATTTTTTTCTTTGTCTAATTTTTTAGTGGTATCATACAATACTGGAGAGGCAATAAACCAAGAAGAATAAGTACCTACAGCAATACCAACAATCAATGCAAACATAAACCCTTTAATAGAATCTCCACCAAATAAGAATATGGCAACCAATACCAGCAATGTGGTTAATGACGTATTTATGGTTCTGCCCATTGTGCTATTTAATCCGGTATTAATGACTTTGTAAAAAGACCAAGAAGAATGGGTTTTTGTGAACTCACGAATTCTGTCATAAACGATCACCGTATCATTTATGGAATAACCCAATACAGTTAAAATAGCCGCAATAAAGGATTGTCCGATCTCCATATCAAAAGGCAATATTTTATAAAATATAGAGAATATACCAAATACAATTAAAACGTCATGAAACAATGCTACAATAGCACCTAAACTGTATTGCCATTTTCTAAATCGCAACAAAATATAAAGAAATATAACGATAAGAGAGCCTAAAACAGCCCATCCTGCAGCAGTTTTTATATCATCCGCAATTGTTGGTTCAACTTTTATCGCGCTAAGTATACCAATTATTTTTGTGCCATCATAACCAGGTTTAAACTCCTCCAAAGAAAGTCCTTCTGGGTTGTATGGTTTTAAACCAGTAAATAATAATTCTTGAACTTCATCATCAATTCCCTTATCTTCTATATCAATTTTATATTTGGTGGTAATTTTTAACTGACTTGCTTCTCCATAGGTTTTAACTTCAGGAGCATCACCAAATACATCTTTCAAGGTATTTGCAACATCGGTAGCACTTGTGGCTTTTTCAAATTTCACCACATAAGATCTTCCGCCAACAAAATCTACCCCGTAGTTTAATCCGTTAGTTGATAGAGACACAATACTCATTACAAGTAAAATACCAGAAAACACATAAGCGGGTTTTCTAAATTTCAAGAAATCAACATTGATTTTGGTAAACCATTTTTTTGTGATACTTGTGTTAAATGTGAATGTTTTTCCTTTGGCAGCATACCAATCAATGACCAATCTGGAAATGAAAATTGCTGTAAACAAGGAAGTTAAAATACCCACAATAAAGGTATATGCAAATCCTTTTACCGGACCTGTTCCAAAAACATATAAAATGATACCTGTTAACAATGAAGTAACATTTGCATCCAAAATCGCCGAAAACGCTCCATCATAACTAAATCCGTATTTTATGGAAGCTTTTAAACCTTTTCCGTGACTTAATTCTTCTTTAATCCTTTCGTAGATAATTACGTTTGCATCAACTGCTATACCAATGGTTAAAATGATACCTGCAATACCCGGCAATGTTAAAACCGCTCCAAAGGCTGTCAGGACTCCGAAAATAAATAAAATGTTAATTATTAAAGCAAAATCAGCAATGACACCAGCTTTTCCATAATAAAATATCATCCAGACAAAAACAATTAACAATGCCAAGAAGAAGGAATACATACTGCTGTCAATGGCTTGTTGCCCTAATGATGGTCCAACAATTTCTGATTGAATAATATGTGCTGCAGCTGGTAATTTACCCGCTTTTAATACGTTTGCGATATCCTGAGCTTCTTCTACAGTCATACTTCCGCCAGAAATGGCAGTTCTGCCATCGGTAATGGCATTAGTTACTGAAGGAGCTGTGTACACATAATCATCAAGCACAACAGCAACAAATTTCCCAACATTTTCTGTGGTCATTTTCCCCCAGAGTTTTGTTCCGTAGGCATTCATGGTCATACTCACTTCAGGAGCACCAGTTTGTCCGTATTGCTGACTTGCATCGGAAATGACATCACCTTCAATAGGTGCAAGGTCTTCACGATTAGATTTTATCCCGTATAATTTAATTAACTCGGTACTTTCGTTGGTACCAGTTACTGTTGCAGAAAAGGGTTTGGCATCCCAAAGAAATTTAACATATTTCATTTCATTAGGAAGCAATGATCTAATTTCTGTCATTGCTAAATAGTCATTTACCATGGCGGTATCAGCAACTCTGGCAGTTCCTATTACAGGTGACACTTGGTTTTCAGCTTGGGGAACACTTGGTGTTAAAACTGAGAATAAATTATTTACTTTTTTGGTTGCCAAGGAATCAGAAACAGCACCCAATAAGTCATTGATGTTATCTTTTGGTGTCGAAGTTGTGTCTACTTTTGTTTCCGATTTCAATAAATTTTCTACTACAGAATTTGCCTGAATAAAGAAATTTGCAGTTTCTTGGTTTGAATACACTTCCCAAAATTCTAATTCAGCTGTGCTTTGCAATAAATTTTTAACACGGTCAATATCTTTGGCTCCTGGTAATTCAATTAAAATACGTCCTGAGTTTCCAATACGTTGAATGTTTGGCTGTGTAACACCAAATTTATCGATACGGCTTCGCAATACTTCAAAAGCGGTATTGATGGAACCTGAAATTTCAGCCTCAATAATTGGTTTAACCTCCTCGTCTGTTAATTTGAAGTTTATTTTTTCACGTAAAGATTTGTTTCCAAAAATACTTGGATCACTTAATTTAACTTTTCCATCGCTTAATTTCTTAAACTCTTCAAAAAATAAATTTAAATAAGTGTCATCGCTGCTTTTTTGTGCCAGATCTGCTTTTGCCAATGCCTCATTAAACGTAGGGTTTTTTGAGTCGTTAGACAATCCGATTAAAATATCCTTAACAGACACTTGTAAAATAGCATTGATACCACCTTTAAGGTCCAATCCCAGGTTTAGTTGTTTGTCCTTAATTTCGGCATAGCTAAATTGTACAAAACCTAAATCTATAACCGGGTAATTTGCAATAGAGTCTAAATACGCTCTTTCTAAAGTGGCCATTTCTCTGCCATCGTCAGATTTAGATTCCGCGTACACTTTTGCTTTATTTTCAACACCATTTGTAAACAATGTAAATGATAATTGATATAAACTTACTAATCCGAACAGAATAGCGAATAACTTTATAAGTCCTTTGTTTTGCATTTTAAATTTATTTTATATAAAATTCGTTTGAATTAACGTGCAAATATATAATTTCAAATAAGAACTGACAATTCTTTTTTTCTTTATTATATAGGTAATTTCTTATAGCCATATTTATAACAATTCTGAAAGATGAATTTCATATATTTGTTTATTAAATTTAAAATAAAATGAAGCATTTATCAGATATTGAAATAGCCCAGAATAAAAAATTATTACATATTAAAGAAATTGCTGCCAAGCTTGATATTGAAGAAGATGATTTAGAAATGTATGGAAAATATAAAGCGAAGTTACCCCTAAGTTTTATTGATGAAGAAAAAATTAAAAAGAATAATTTGATTTTGGTTACCGCAATTACTCCTACACCTGCCGGAGAAGGCAAAACAACGGTGTCTATTGGGCTAACAGAAGGATTAAATAAAATTGGAAAACAAGCCATGGTAGTGCTTCGCGAACCATCCTTAGGTCCCGTTTTTGGAATAAAAGGCGGAGCGGCGGGAGGCGGTTATTCGCAAGTGGTTCCCATGGAAGATATAAACCTTCACTTTACCGGTGATTTTAACGCGGTGGAAAAGGCAAACAATTTATTGTCGGCGTTAATCGATAATAATTTACAAAGTAAAGTCAACAATCTTAGTATAGATGCAAGAACTGTTGTTTGGAAACGCGTTATTGACATGAACGACAGGGCCTTGAGGAATATCATCATAGGACTGGGAGGCACTGTCAACGGTATTCCGAGAGAAGATGGCTTTAATATTACGCCTGCCTCTGAAGTGATGGCTATTTTATGCATGGCAACCGATTTTGAAAATTTGAAAAAGCGTTTGGGTGATATTTTTATTGGATTTACCTTCGACAACAAACCGATTTTTGCCCGTGACTTAAAGGCTGAAAATGCGATGGCAATTTTATTGAGAGATGCCATTAAGCCAAATTTGGTGCAAACCTTGGAAGAAAATCCGGCTATTATTCATGGAGGCCCATTTGCAAATATAGCTCAGGGTACCAATACCATTATTGCCACTAAAATGGGACTTTCTTTGGCAAATTATGTGATTACCGAAGCGGGTTTTGGTGCTGATTTAGGAGCTGAAAAATTCTTAAACATCAAATGTGTGGCTGCAAATTTAAATCCGAAAGCAGTTGTGCTGGTTGCTACAATCAGAGCATTACGTCACCATGGAGGCGCTAAGAAAGAGGATTATAATACGCCAAATCTGGAGATTGTGAAAAAAGGTTTTCCTAACTTAGAAAAGCATATTGAAAACATCAGAAAATTCAATATTGAACCTGTAGTTGCAATAAATTCATTTATTAACGACTCTAAAGAAGAGATTGATTATGTCATTGAAAAATGCAATACATTGGGCGTTCAGGCTGTTGTCTCTGAAGGTTGGGCAAAAGGCGGCAATGGCACCAAAAAATTAGCTGAAGCTGTGGTGAAAGTGGTTGAGGGTACCAAATTCAAATTTAAACCGCTATATGATTGGAATTCACCTGTGAGAGAGAAAATTGAAACAATTGCCAAAGAAATTTATGGTGCCGATGCTGTGGATTTTGAGAAAAAGGCACTATTAAATTTGAAAAGAATTGACAGACTAGGCTTTAATAACCTTCCTATTTGTATGGCAAAAACCCAAAAATCATTTACAGATAATGAAACTGTTTTGGGAAGACCAAAAGGATTTAATGTGACCGTTCGGGAAATTGAAATTTCGTCTGGAGCCGGATTCATCGTTCCTATATTGGGTGAAATGATGCGTATGCCAGGGCTGCCTGGAGTTCCTGCTTCTGAAGGAATGACCATAGATAACAACGGCGTAATTTCCGGATTGTCATAGTTGTTTTAGAAGTAAATATAATTTGAAGATAGATATAAAAAGAGGTTTCTCATATTTGAAGAAACCTCTTTATTATTTATATTAAACCGAATATTTATCTTTTCATTTACATTGTTTATTAGGCTGTTAATGAAATAGTTTTTTTGATACCCAATATTTAATCCTCAAATCTATTTAAAATGCAATTTCATCCCTTCGTGAGAAGCTGTAAAGCCCAAATCTTCATAAAATTTAATGGCATCGGGTCTTTGCTTATCACTAGTTAGTTGAAGTAAATGGGCATTTCGTTCTTTTGCCCTTTCAATGGCCCAGGCTAATATTTTTTGTCCGACTCCCCGTCCTCTCAAATCTTCCCTAACCATGACATTTTCAATTTGCGCTCTTAATTTCCCCTGATAAGATAAATAAGGAATAAAAGTCAGTTGAAAAGTTCCAATAATTTTTGGGTCGTTTTCATTTTCCGCGACCATCAACTCTTGATTTGGATCATTATTTATGATTTCAAATGCGGCGTAATAATTTTCAGACAAAGGTTCCTGATAATTTTCCCTTAATTTCCCCAATTTGTCATTTGCCATCATTGTTACAATAAATGGAACGTCATTTTTTGTTGCTTTTCGGAAAATCATCATTTTTTTGGTCATAAGTAATAAATGCGCTAAAAGAGTTTATATGACTTGTCTTTTTAGCATTTAATTTCAAATATTGGATTGCCTATTTCAAACTTTTCAACATCATCATTGGTCATAAGGAATGATATGGTTTGGATTTTTTTTAATATTTTATTTTTGGTTTTGAATGTGAACATCCATTTGTGGGAATGGAATATTAAGGTTATAATTCTCGAATTTTTTATAAACTTTTTCATTCATATCAAAGAACACCCCCCAATAATCTGGTGCATTTACCCAGCACCTAACTGCAAAATTAACCGAGCTGTCACCAAATTCAGAGAGTCCTATAAAACTTGCCGGTTCTTTTAAGATCCTTGTGTCTTCCGTGATGAAATCATTAATGGCCTTTTTGAAATTTTCCATATCATCGCCGTATGCTATTCCAAATTTCCAATCTACTCTTCGTAGAGGCTCTATTGAAAAATTTGTTAAGGAACCAGATGAAAGTGGACCGTTTGGAATGACAATGACTTCATTTTGTACCGTATTTAAAATTGTATTAAAAATACTTATTTCTTTAACAGTACCCATATAACCTTGGGCTTCAATAAAATCGCCAACATTGAATGGCCTGAAAATTAATATGACTACACCGCCGGCAAAATTTTGAAGTGTTCCGGATAATGCCAGGCCTACTGCCAAACCTATGGCACCAAGAATTGCGATAAAAGAAGTCATTTCAATTCCAATCATCCCCATAACGCTGATGACAATCAGTACTTTTAAGAGAATACCGGTAAATCTTTTTATAAAAGGAACAAGAGATGGGCTAATATCTCTATTAACCAATATTTTCCCTATGCTTTTGGTGATCATTTTTGCGACCCATAATCCGATTATAAGAACAATTATCGCTCCCAGTAGTTTCGGTCCCCATTCCAAAGCCATATTAACAATTTTGTCAAAAATTTCTCCTGATTTAATACTTTGTTCATTCATA
>JAGXIN010000110.1 GCA_024635575.1 Flavobacteriia bacterium | reverse complement strand
TTGCTTGTGCTGTTCTAGCGTCATGTTATTAATTATAGCTTCTTCCTTTTCTATATAGTTAGAAGGTAAATTATAATTGCTTATTTCTTGTAACATTCCCAATAATGAAGTTTGTGTTTCAAAACGTCTTGCATTCGATTTAATGAGGGCATTTTTCGTGAATTCTAAATCTTCCTTACTAATGCCTTCTCTATATTTTGCAATCTCATCTTTAAAAATCTGTACTGATTCGCCTGTTGTATTTGTTCGGACACTTGAAGAGGCTGTAAACGTTCCAGGTGTTTTTGAACCGCTAAAACTAGTGCGTGCACCATACGTATATCCTTTTTCTTCCCTCAATATCAAGTTTACATTACCTGAAAATGAACCACCTAATTTGTAATTCATCACTTCAGCAGGATAAAAATCTTTATCTGTTCGTGCCAATCCAATATATCCAATATTAATTACAGATTGTTTGGCATTAGGAATATCAACAAAATACAAAGATGCTTTATCTCTTGTATTTGCTATAGGAAATTCAGGAATCTGAACATTTTTAGCTTTCCAATGATTTTCCAGACCACTAAGATTTTTCAAAACTTGTTGCTTCGTGATATTACCAACAATATTAAACACACTTATGGATGGTGAAAAATTAGCAGTATAAAATGCCTTTAAGTCGTCCATTGTAATAGCTTCAACCGAAGTTTCTGTACCACTGGTCGGGTATGAAAAAATATGATCTTCACCATATAAAATTTTATTAAACACATTGTCAGCAACCACATTAGGATTGGCGTCTGAACGTTTAATCTGATTTATCGTTTTGGTTTTAATACGTGAAAATTCTTCTTCGTCCCAACGAGGTTCCAATAAAATTTCCTCCACCAATTTCATGGTTTTATCAAAATTTCTAACCAATGTATTTCCTCTTAGTATAATAGACTCATTGGTGGTATACATATTGATACTGGCGCCCAACATTTCTATCTCTTCTTCAAGTTGTTCAGGTGTTTTATTAGCTGTTCCTTCCATCATTATATCCGTCATCAAATTGGCCACACCATTTTTGTTTTTATTGTCCAAAAGATGTCCTCCTTCAATGACCAAACTAAAGTTTACTGTTGGAATTTCGTTTTGTTCAATTCCATAGACTTTCATATCATTTCCCAATGTTGAAGTCCAAATTTTTGGAATAGATAATTTAGGTGAAACCCCTTGATCAGGTTCCTTAGATCGATCAATTAAGGAAGGTGTTTTTACAATTTCTTCTTTAACATCTATAATTGTTTTAACCACATTTTCCTTAATCTCTTCTTCAACAATTTCTGCCTTTATAGAGTTTTCGGTAATTAAATCCAATTGTCCCTTTGGCACAAAACTGGTCATTATATATGGTCTTCCTTTAATGTATTTTTCATATACACGAATAACATCCTCTTTGGTAACCTTTTTAATATTCTCAATATCTTGTTCAATAAATCCGGGAGTTCCTGCAAACACATTGTATCGAGCTAACTGGAATGATTTACCTAAAACACTACTGATACCATTGTAAAAACTGGTTTCCAATCCGGCTTTAATTCGTTCCACATCTTTATCTGATACACCTTCCTTTTCAAATAAGTCGAAAGCTTCAAAAATTCCCTTTTCAACATCTTTTAAATCATTTCCAGTATTTGCTGTAATATTTATATGAAATTCTCCAGCCAATTCTTGTGAATTATTATAAGCACGTGTTCTGGAAGTTAAATTCTTTTCTTTCACCAAAATTTTATAAAGTGGCGCTTTTTTTCCGCTGGATAATATTTCAGCTAAAAAATCAAGTGCATATGCATCATCTGTATATTGTTGTACCGTTGGCCATACCATATTTAATTGAGGTGCTGTAGCAAAGTTATCTTCGTGATAAAAACGTTTTGTTTTTGCAATCGTTACAGGTCGTGGCTCCAAACGTTTTACCTCTTCCCTCCTTTTTATTTCTCCAAAATACTTTTCAATCAATGCTTTAGCCTCTTTGATCTCAAAATCACCGGCTAAAACCAACGTTGCGTTATTGGGTCCATAAAATCGGTTATAAAATTCCTTAACATCATCTACCGTAGCATTTTGAAGATCTTCTAATTCTCCAATTACCTGCCAGCTATATGGGTGTCCTGCAGGATAAATATTTTTATCTAATACCCAACTGGTGTGTCCATAAGGATTGTTATCAACACGTTGTCTTTTTTCATTTTGAACAACTTCTTGTTGATTGTTAAAAGCAGATTCCGTAACCGTATTAATTAAAAAGCCCATACGATCACTTTCTAACCATAAAACTGTTTCCAGCGCATTGTTGGGAACTACTTCATAATAAACAGTACCATCTTTCCATGTTCCTCCGTTAAGTGTTCCGCCAACATCCTGAATTTTTTTGAAAAATTGATCTTGTGGCACATTTTCGGATTCCTGAAATAGCATATGCTCAAATAAATGGGCAAACCCAGTTCTTCCTGTTATTTCTCTATTGGAACCAACACCATATTGTATGGCTAAAGAGACTATTGGATCACTTTTGTCTTGATGAAGCACTACGTCAAGACCATTTGGAAGTTCATACTTTTCAAATGCAATGGAAAATTTTACATCCTTATTTGAATTTTGTGATGTTCCTTTAAATGAAATGATCATAAAAGACAAAGTCAGTAAAGCTAAAATTGAAAATTTAAAATTATTTTTTATCATTGTACAATTATTTTTAGAATTGCATAAATATACAATAGTTTTTTTAATATATAAATCAGCTTATATTTAAACCAAAACTATCTAAAGATTTCATTTTTCGTGAAATCCTTTTTTTTAGCTACTTTGCATGATCAAATCTTAATTTATGGCAATCCAGGAAATAACGCGACTTTTTGATTTCCCTTATTTTCAGTTAGAAACTTATCATACCAATAAGGCTTTTAACACAAAGATAAAAGGTGAATGGATTGCTACATCTTCCCAAGAATATATAAATAAGGCAAATGCAATTAGCAGGGCCTTATTGCAATTGGGGGTTAAACCTAATGATAAAATTGCAATTATTTCAAGTACAAATCGTACCGAATGGAATATTATGGATATTGGAATTCAACAGGTTGGGGCACAAAACATACCGATATATCCTACAATTAGCGAACGAGAATTTGAATATATCTTTAACCACGCTGAAGTAAAGTTGTGTTTCCTTTCTGATGATGACCTATTTCATAAAGTAAATGCTATCCGTAAAAATGTTTCATCACTTCAGGATATTTATTCATTTGAACCCATTGAGGGATGTAAAAATTGGCAAGAATTACTAGAATTAGGTAAAGATGATTCCAACCAATCTGAAGTTGAGATTATTAAAAACAGTATAAAATCTTCAGATTTAGCGACTATTATTTATACTTCAGGAACTACTGGAATTCCAAAAGGCGTCATGCTTTCTCACCATAATATAGTTTCCAATATTCTTACATCAATTGAAATTTTACCAGATTTAGATCCAAATTCAAAAGTCCTTAGTTTTTTACCGGTTTGTCATATTCTTGAACGATGCGCAATTTATGTTTATCAGTATTTAGGGATAAATGTTTATTATGGGGAAGGCATTGATAAAATTGGCGAAAACCTAAAAGAAGTTAAACCAGAGTTAATTACGGTGGTTCCAAGGTTAATTGAAAAAGTATACGATAAAATCTACACAAAAGGTTCAGAACTAAGCGGAGTCAAGAAAATATTATTTTATTGGGCTATAGGGCTTGGTGAACAATACGACATTAACGAACATCATTCTATTTGGTATAAATTTCAGCTAAACATTGTCCGAAAACTAATTTTTGTCAAATGGAAAGATGCTTTGGGTGGAAAATTAAAGTACATGATATGTGGAAGTGCTGCCTTGCAACCCAAATTTATCAAAATATTTGGCGCGGCAGGCATTAAAATTATTGAAGGTTATGGCTTAACAGAAGCCCCTATTGTTTCAGCAAACAATTATAAAAATCAAAAAGTAAAAATAGGCACTGTAGGGATTCCATTAAATTGTTTAAATGTCACCATTGGCAGTGATGGAGAAATTCTCGTGAAAGGAAGCAATGTGATGATGGGCTATTATAAAGATGAGATGAAAACTAACGAAGTATTAAAAAACGGTATTTTTCATACTGGAGATAAAGGAGAGATCGATGCTCAAGGATTTGTAAAGATTACCGGACGAAAAAAGGAAATTTTCAAAACATCTGGCGGAAAATACATTGCGCCTTCAGCTATTGAAGGGCTTTTAAAGGAATCCCGTTTTATTGAACAGGCGATGGTGATTGGAGACGGAGAAAAAATGCCGGCAGCCATAATTCAGCCACATTTTGAATTTTTATTAGCGTGGGCAAAACGCAAAAAAATTGATTTTGATGGCTCAAACGAAGGAGTGATTCAACATAAAAAGGTACTGAAACGCCTTCAAAAAGAGATTGATAAAGTCAATGAGAAATTAGGTAAATGGGAACAGGTTAAAGCCTTTGAACTGACTTCAGAGGTTTGGGGCGTAGAAAATAATTTGCTTACACCTACCCTAAAAATGAAGCGAAAAGTGATTTTACAAAACTATGAACACTTATACATAAAAATCTATAGGAATTAATTTTTTATGAATGGAACTCGGCATACTATCCTGAAGTCAGAAAAAGATGAGATTTTGCCTTGGGCTGAAGCTTTTGTAAATGCTTATAATTGGATAAAAAAACAAATAATGCATAATTTTATTTCAAAAATGCGTTTTTTAATAAAATTTTAGGCCTTTTATTTTAGTTAATGCTATTTTACAGTTTATGTAATTACATTACTTGTATATTCCTATTAATTATTATAATTTTCACAAAATAATTACAATAGTTAAATATGTCTATAAAAATTACTCGTTTATTCGATTTTGCCTATTACCAACTTGAAAAACACAATTTGGAAAAAGCATTTACCACTAAGTATGATGGAAAGTGGGAATCTATTTCCTCACAAGAATTCATTAATAGAGCCAATACTGTAAGTAGAGGTTTATTAAAACTTGGTGTTAAACCTGGCGATAAAATTGCTGTATTATCATCTACTAACAGAACAGAGTGGAATATTTTGGATGTTGCTGTAATGCAAATTGGCGCAATTAATATACCTATGTATCCAACCATTTCAAAAGAGGATTACGAGTATATTTTTAATCATGCTGAAGTAAATTTATGTTTCTTATCTGATGCTGAATTATTTGTAAAAGCTGACGCTGTAAAAAATAATGTACCTTCTTTAAAAGAAATTTATTCTTTCGATAAAATTGAAGGGTGCAAAAACTGGTCGGAAGTATTTGATTTAGGAAGTGATACAGCAAATCAAAATGAGGTTAATCGTTTAAAAGATGCTGTTAAATCTACTGATTTGGCTACAATAATTTATACTTCGGGCACTACCGGTACACCTAAAGGAGTGATGCTTTCACATAATAATATTGTTTCAAACGTTTTAGAAAGTTATCCTCGTTTACCGTTAGGGGATAAAGCAATGAGTGTGTTAAGTTTTTTACCTGTATGTCATATTTTTGAAAGAATGCTTCTTTACTTATATACTTATGCAGGTATTTCAATTTATTTTGCTGAATCAATAGACAAAATTGGTGATAACTTAAAAGAAGTAAAACCTACATTAATGTCAGTGGTACCTCGTTTGCTTGAAAAAGTGTATGACGGTATTATAAGTAAAGGAACTGCTTTAACGGGAATTAAGAAAATGTTGTTCTTTTGGGCTGTAGATTTAGGTTTACAATATGAACCATACGGACAAAATGGTTGGTGGTACGAAAAAAAATTAGCATTGGCCAACAAACTTATTTTTAGCAAATGGCGTGAAGCTTTAGGC
>JAGXIN010000109.1 GCA_024635575.1 Flavobacteriia bacterium | reverse complement strand
TCATAAAACTTGAGACGTATATAGAAGAACTTTCCGAGGTCAAAATTAATGTAAAAGACGCTACCTCTTTAGTACAGGAAATGATGAAAAGAAAGGGTGAAAATTATTATAATGACGACCTAAAAATGACTTCATTTTATAGAGAAACCATAAAAAAAAGAAGGACTTATGTATCATTGTCAGAAGCGGTTGTTGAAATTTATAAACAACCCTATACTTCCGGCAGAAGTGATATTTTAAAAATTTACAAAGCGCGCAAAAGCACTGATTATAATAAATTGGATACGGTAGCTTTTAAACTAAGGGGCGGGCCATTTAATACCCTATATCTTGATATCATGAAAAATACGGAGATGCTATTTGCTGGAGACATGGTTGATATTTATGACTTTACTTTTGACAATTCAACAAAAATTGACAACAGACTGATTTACGTTGTGAATTTTAAACAAAAAAAACACATCAATGAACCCTATTTTTATGGAAAATTATATATAGATGCACAAACATTGGCATTAACCAATGCTAAATTTTATTTAAATCTTAAAAATAAAGAAAAAGCAAGCGAATTTTTTATCATTAAAAAACCTAGAACCGCAGATGTCCTTCCTGTTGAAGCTTATTACCAAGTAGAATACAGAGAAAAAGAAGGTAAATGGTATTATAGCTACAGCAGAATTCAACTTGGATTTAAAATTGACTGGGATAAAAAATGGTTCAACACCATCTATAATACAACTATTGAAATGGCTGTTACAAATTGGGAAAAAAGTGATGGCAGTCAACTTCCTAAATCCAAAGACAGGTTGAGACCATCTGTAATTATGAGCGATAACACTTCCGGATTTAAAGATCCTGAATTTTGGGGTGCGTATAACGTCATTGAACCCGATAAACCTATTGAGTCTGCCATTGAAAAAATTCAAAGGCAATTGAAAAGAAATTAATCATATTTAAATTATTTTATATCCTAAAAAATAAAAAGAATTTAAATAGCTATAAAGTTTTAATTTAAAAGATTATCATAAAAAAGAGCCCTCAACGAAGGCTCTTTTTTATGATAAGTAATTTTTTTGTTACAAACCCAAAACATCTATCCCCTGCTCATAAATCACATCAACAGGAATATAGGCATTGCTTAGCTTGTCCAAATCACTTTGTAAATTTGGGGAAATAATTCCTTTTTCATCAACCAATTTTGCAACACCTTCGTAATCTCCATTTCCTTGGAGTGTTAAAATAAGATACGATAATTGTCGCATGGCCTCTTCCATTTCATCGTAATTTACTTTATAGGTGCCATCTTCATTTTTAGTAAAAGCGCCTTTTTCCTTAAAGAAATTAAAACGAATCATATTGGCTTTTCCATGTGCACTTGAAGCACCAAAACGCACCGAGCGAAAAATACTTGCCATAAAAGTGGTCATATAATCTTTCATATCACCATCCAACTCCCCTTTTTTATGCAATTGCTGCACCATATACAATCCTAAAATATCCGCTTTTCCTTCTTCCAAAGCAGAAGATTGTTCTTTTAAGGCATTTCTAACTGTGCCTTTATTGTTAACGGTATTTTTTATGCCCAAACCATGGGCAACTTCATGAAACATGGTATTGGCAAAAAAAGCATCAAACGTAATATATTTACGCTGAGTTGAATCAATTAAAATTTCGGAAATTGGAACTAAAATTTTATCAAATTTGGCACGCATAGCATTTTTCAATTGCAGTCTTCTTGTTCCTTTCTGTAATTGAACGGCTTCATCATTTGGCAGATTAATGGCAATGGTTTTGCTTCCTGCATTGCAATCGCCGGCATAATAAACAACATCATAAGCATTTAAATCGGAATCCGTTCCTGGGATTTCCGATTTATAAGCATCAGAAACAGGAAGTCCGTTTTGCAATTCAGGTAAAAAACTGACAAAATGAACCAATTTATCACTCCAAACCTTATCTTTTATCAATACATATGCTTCATGAGATGCTTTATATCCAAAAAGCTGATCTTCATATGTTTCAATTGGGCCAATGACAATATCGAGCGTATTGGTTTTCATATCCATCCAGGCTAAATCACTTGCTTGGTATTTATCATCTAAAAAAGCCTGGGCACGCAATTCCAAATAGTTTTTCAATCCTTCATCATCAGCTAATTTTGAAGCTTCCAACAATAAATCCGCCACTACTTTCAACTCATTTTTAAACTGAATGTGATAAGGAATTGTATACAATTTACCTTCTTCATTTCTTCTGACAAAAGTGTACAAACTCGATTTGGTTGCATCAGTAAAAGCCTCAAATTCTAATTTTGTCATGTCTGTCGGATAAAAATTTGCTCCGGCGGGTTTGCTTCCAACACCTTCAATAAAAGGGTTGTTTCCATCAAGCCTATCCCAAGGACCATAATTTATTTCGATAAATTTTTTAGTATCCTCATTAGAAACAGCGTCTAAAAGTTGTTTTTTATCCCCATACGCTTCAACCCAAAACAGCTCATTCATTTTAGATGCTGCCTTTATCAGAATTGGCAACATTTTACGTTCATTTTCTGTTAAAACACTTAAATCTGATGTCAGCTTAAAGCTTACATATTTACTTAGTTTCTTTTGCATTTCAGTCCAGTTTTGTTCAACGGTAACTTGTTTTACAGGTTTGCGAGCATTGTTGCTTTCCTTGCAGGAAAACAACATGATTGCGACAATAATTATGATTATTTTTTTCATTCTACTGGTTTATTAATGGCATCTAATATATCCTGAATTCTTTTTTCATCGGTATTGTAATTGATGTCGGCTCCTTTTTTATCTGGAAATTGTTCTATCATTAATGTTGAGGATGGGAATGCAAATCCAACACCTAAACTACTGGCCAATTTTAAAATCTTCATATGTAAAAGGTGCTTGGAGGATTGCTCGCTGTTCCAATCCAAATTGACAAAATAAACATTCAAAAGAATGGATAAGGAAGAATCTGAAAATCCAACAAATTCAACATTAAATTGTTCTGTTCTGGTTGAAGGTTCCAATTCAATAATTCTTCTTATGCCAAGTACAAAAGCCTCAATAAGTTCTGGAGGCGTATCATAGCGAATCCCCAAATTTGTGGTGTAACGACGGAAAGAACGCAAACCTTTATTATTCACCACCATTTCGGCTAGTTGGCTATTTGGAATTTGGAAAATAGTTGTGTCGGCTGCCCTTACCGTAGTTGATCTAAAACCAACAGTTTCAACAGTCCCAACCACTATTCCTGCTTCAATCCAGTCACCAATGTGAAATGGCTTGTCAACAAAAATCATAATGGTTCCTATAAAGTTTTTAACAGTGTCCTGTGAAGCCAACGCAATTGCGATACCACCAATGGAAGCGCCGGCAATAACCGTAACAGGATCAACGCCAAAAAGCGTTAAAAATTTAAGTACCCCCAGAAATATAACGAGTCCGATTAAAAAATTTCTTAATACGGGAACCAATTGATCATCTAGTTTAGAAGCCGTTGTCTCAGCAAAATCAGCATAAATACTCATAATTGAACTTACAAGTTTTAGGAACACATAAATCCAAAAAACAACCACCATCATATTAATTGCCAATACCAAAAAATTATAAACATCAATGTGCAACACCAGCGAAGGCAATGTCTTTTTTACAAATGTCATTAATAACAATAAAACAACAGGACGCGTTAATTTTTTCAAAGAAGATTTAATTTCTTCGTTTGATATATTTATGATTAAATGCTGCGTTTTATTCAAAATTAAAAAAACAATTTTACGCAAAACATAAAATAGCCCAAAACAGATTGTTAGTAATATCAGAAAACCAATATACTGCCAAACTTCAATGTTGAAAAGAGTTCTATGACCGGCCTCAGGCATTATTTGTTGCAATTTTGCTGTATACCAAGGATACATGCTTTGATAAAGCTCTTTAACTTTGCTGGAAGTTTCTTTGGAATAATACCAATTATCTTCAATTTTTTCTAAATATATTTCAGGCATTTTGTTTGGAAATAACACATACTGATTTCCTCCTTCAGTGGCTATTGTATCTGAGTACATGCTATCGGTTGGCACCTTGCTAAAATCAACTTTTAAGCCTTTAGCATCCATTATTTTCTTTAATTTGATGGCAATTTCTTCTGCCTCCATACTGTCATAACCATAAATTGCGGCTGCAGCTTTTTCAGGGTTATAGGAACCTGAATGTAAAAAATATAAATGGGTATAAATAGTTGCGTTTGGATTGCTTAAATCGACTTTAACTTTATTTTGGGCAATTAAAGAAGCTGAAAACAATAAAAAAAATAACAATAATTTTCTCATTATTTGTTGGTTTAAAGTAAAAACAAATTTAAGATTTTAATTTAAAGCCTTAAATTTTTATTGCTTAATTCTTTGCTTTATTTCTTTTGAAGGATTTCCCTTTGGATGTTAGTTTAAAGGTGATGGCATCATTAAAGGTGTTTTTTGCAGTGCCCTTTTTGTTTTTCCGCCAGCTATTATTCTCAGGAAGCAATTTTTGCAGCAGATCTGTTCTTCCAACTTTTGTGAGTGTATTTCTGATCCATTGCTGATTTTCCTTTTTATACCAGAAGAAAAATCGGTGTTGTTCATCTTTTTCTTGTTTGGTTCTTGGCGTTTTCGTCGGTTTCAAAGTATAAGGATGATAGCCGCTATAATAAATAACTGTAGCAACTGTCATTGGCGTAGGTGTAAAACCTTGAACCTGCTCCAGTTGAAACCCTAAATCTTTGGTTTCGGCAGCTAAATTTGCCATATCTTCCAATTCACAGGCAGGATGACTGGAAATGAAATATGGGATGAGTTGAAGATTTAATTTTTTTCGAATATTTATGGCGTCAAAACGCTCTTTAAATTTATGGAAATAGGTAAAAGAAGGTTTACGCATCAATTTCAAAACATTGTCTGAAGTGTGTTCCGGAGCAACTTTCAATCTGCCCGAAACATGGTTTGTCATGACTTCTTCCGTATAAGCGTCCAGCTCTTTCGGATCGGCTAATTTATTGAATTCAGGCACCAATAAATCATGTCGAATTCCGCTTCCTATGAAAGATTTTTTCACTTTTGGATGCCTGTCAACTGCTTTATATAGTTCTGTTAAAGGTTTGTGTGAAGTATCTAAATTATGACAAATCACCGGAGAAATACAAGAAGGCGAAACACATTTATCGCAAATCTCCTGCACCTTTCCTTTCATTTTGTACATATTTGCCGAAGGCCCGCCAATATCCGACAAATACCCTTTAAAATCGGGCATATTGGCTACTTTGTCTACTTCTTTTAAAATAGACTCCTGACTTCTGCTGGCAATAAATTTTCCTTGGTGTGCGGAAATGGT
This sequence comes from Flavobacteriia bacterium, assembly GCA_024635575.1. Taxonomy (GTDB): domain Bacteria; phylum Bacteroidota; class Bacteroidia; order Flavobacteriales; family Flavobacteriaceae; genus Lutibacter. The sequence goes on along the minus strand of JAGXIN010000109.1, from coordinate 684 downwards.
GCAAAAACTGCAACCGCCAAAACAACCGCGATGGATGTTTATGGAGAATTTAATCATTTCAAATGCAGGAATAGGTCCACGAGAATTGTATTTTGGATGTGGCAATCGTGTATAAGGCAAATCAAAAGAAGCGTCAATTTCAGATTCCGTCATTGTTTCAAAAGGCGGATTTATAACCAAAGTATAATTGTTTACCTCCTGAAAAATCCTGTCGGCATGCAGTTTATTGGATTCCTGTTCAATCACTTTAAAATTTGACGCATACAATTTCTTGTCCTTCAAACAAACCTCATGAGAATTAATGGTTGCATCTTTCCAATTTTTATTTTTAGGGATTTCTTCTCCTTTATCTACCAAAAAAGCAGTTTGTTTAACCGTTTTTATGCTTGAAAAAGGGACCCCTTTCTTTAATAAATTTACAATTTCATGCAAGGGTTGTTCACCCATTCCATAGACCAATAAGTCGGCTTTTGACTCTATTAAAATCGTAGGTTTCAAAGTGTCGCTCCAATAATCATAATGTGTCACTCTTCGAAGTGAGGCTTCAATGCCGCCAATTAATACAGGGACTTCAGGAAACTTTTCCTTTAAAATAGTTGAATAAACGGTGGTTGCATAATCAGGTCTGAAACCTTTATCTCCATTCGGTGTATAGGCATCATTGTCGCGCTTTCTTTTACTGGC
>JAGXIN010000108.1 GCA_024635575.1 Flavobacteriia bacterium | reverse complement strand
TGTTGTTTTGCCATCATAGCGTCTTCTGCAATTTGCGTTTTTGATTCTGCAATATTTTTTGCTATTATCAATTCATCTTTTGTAATAACATGTTTGGTAACTTCATACGAAATAATAGTGACACCTGAAATGGTTTCATCTGCTTCCATATAAGGTTGATAAACAAAATTGAAATACGCATTATTTAATTTACCTTTTCGTTTAAGGGGCACAAGAAGTTCATAACCCTCATAAGGAATCCCTGTGGTATAAACTTTATTGAGCAATTCCGGCACTTGTGTATTTTTAATTTCGGGTAAAACTTTAAAAAGTGGTTTACCTTCCAAATGTTCCCCTTTTCCCCAAATTTCTTTCATGCTGTTGTTGGCAAGTGTAACAACCATATCTTTGCCTTTCAATATTGCAAAAGAAAAAGGAGACTGCATCAACATCATCGTATAGCGTTTATTACTCTCCTCAATTAGTTTCCTTGATTTTTTATCTGCCTCAAGCTGTTTTTCAAGCTGTTTTTCAAGTATTTTCTTTTCTTTTTCCTGAATATCGGATTGTAATTTTCTTACCTCTGTATAATCTGAAATACTGAGTACAATCAGTTCTTCTTTATTGCTTTGTTTTACGATGCGATGTGCATTTAGCAGCATTACTTTGTTACCAACCACAGGAAATGTATGTTCCACTTCAAAATCATAAAAAGTTTTGTTTTTTGGAATAATTTCTTCCAGCAATACTCTTAAACGCGGAATATTCCATTGGCTGTTACCCAATTTAAAAAGTGACTCACCTAAACTTTCTTCTTCCGTTACGTGAAATGTTTTATAAAATGCTTTATTGGCGGACGTAATTCTGATGTCTTTGTCAAGAATAAGCATAGGCTCATGAATGGTGGAAAGAATAGTTTCGTTATAGGTATACAATTCTTCAACCAGCTGGTTTCGTGCTAATAATTCCTGATTGCTTGTAATTAGCTCTTCGTTTGTTGATTCTATTTCTTCTTTGGAGGTTTGCAATTCTTCATTTAAGCTCTGCAATTCTTCGTTGCTTGAAACGATTTCTTCATTGGCACTTTGCAATTCTTCGTTAAGCGCTTCCTGATCATGTGTGATGGAACTCATATCAGCACGTGTGGCAACCAGTTCTTCTTCCAGCTTTTTTATACGGCGAGCTTTTGCAGTGCTGTTTTTTTCATTGTCCTGGCCTGATTTCTGTATAATGTCTACTTGTTTTGAGGTGAACACAATCACCAACATAGGTTGTTCTCCTTCAATTATTAGAGGCATTACTTCTAAATTGATAACCTGTGCGACAGTTTCATTTTTACTGGGATTTATTTCAATTCCAGTTTTGTTTACCGTCTGTTTATTTTTTATGGCGTTATGAATGGCATTGCGCAGTTCAAATGAAATTTCCGGCAACACCATATCTAAAATATTTAAACTTGCTTTGCCTGAAGAATTCTTCAAATACATCTCCGTTGAACCACGGAATTGGAGAATATCCAAATTGTGATTGATAATCACACTTGCCGGCATATAATGTGCAAGTAGTACGGCATCAAATACATTTCCGAGATTGCCTTGCGTTGAAGCAATTGTACCTTTGTCGACAGAAATTGTGGCGCTTTTCCTTTCGGTTAAGCTTGGTTGTGAGATTTGAGATGTTATTTGAGGTATTTTATAAACTCCCGAGTTTTTTTTGCGGAAATATATTTTAAATTTTTTGTCAGTAATGGTGAAAAGCTCATCCTGTGTTCCAATAGTTTCCGATTTGCCCAGCATCAAACAACCGCCATCATTTAAAGCATAATGAAACGTTGCAATGGTTTTTTTTTGGGCGGCGCTGTCAAGATAAATCAGCAGGTTGCGGCAACTGATGAAATCTATTCGTGAAAAAGGCGGGTCGCGCAAAATATTGTGGTGGGCAAAAACACAAACATCGCGCAAAGACTTCGAAATACGATATTTTTCACCTGATTTTGTAAAAAATTGCTGAAGTCGTTTGGGTGAAACATTTTTTAGTTGTTGCGTTGAATATACTCCGTTACGGGCAAAATTTATGGCCGTTTCACTTAGGTCGGAAGCAAAAATTTGAAAAGGAATATGGTTGGCATTAGCGCCTTGCAGTTCGCTCAATATCATCGCAATAGAATAAACTTCTTCACCTGTTGCGCAAGCGGACACCCAAATTCGCATTGTTTCCTTTTTAGATTTATTTTTCAGCAAAAGAGGAAATATCGATTTTTTTAAAACATCAAAAGCTTCTGCATCCCTAAAAAATTCGGTGACATTGATCAATAAATCCTGATAAAGCAAGTCAATTTCATTTTCATTTTTCTTTAAGAATTCGGTATATTGCTTGAAGGTTTTTATTTTATGAATCAGCATTCTTCTTATGATTCGCCGCTTTATGGTTTGCGTTTTGTAAAAGCTGAAATCAACATTCTTTTTTTTCAACAACAACTGAAAAATATTTTTTAAATCAATGTCTTTGCTGTCAATTTTATCTTTCGATGTCGTTTTAATTTGAGTTTGACTTATCAAACCGTGTTTGCTCATCCAGTTTAATTTCTCAGCAATTTCTTCAGGCGATAATACAAAATCAACCAATCCGCTGGCTATGGCCGAATGTGGCATGCTTGTAAATTTTGCGGAATCGTCTTGCGCAAAAGTAATGCCTCCGGCTTCTTTTATTTCGCTTAACCCACGTGTGCCATCACTTGCGCTTCCCGACAAAACAATGCCAATAACATTTTCTTTATGTGTTTCAGCCAGAGAAGAAAACAACACATCAATAGATAAATTAGAAGATTTATTTGTTGGGCGGGGAATTAATTGAATATGTCCGTCTAGCACTTCAATTTCTTTATTGTAAGGAATTACATAAACATTGTTGGGTACAATCTTCTCCATATTATCAATGTCCTGCACTTTCATTTTGGTTTTCTTCGACAAAAGTGGAACAAGCAGGCTTTCATGGTCGGGGCTTAAATGTTGCACGTAAATAAAAGACATGCCTGTATCTGGAGAAATATTTTGTAAAAGTTGTGTTACTGCTTCCAATCCACCGGCAGATGCGCCAATAGCAACTACAGTAAACGAATTCTCTTCTTTTTTAATTACCGAAACAGGCCTGTTTTTAGGGGCATTCGTTTTTTTTGCTTCCTTAACTTTGGAGGCAGTTTCTTTTTTAGTAACAACCTTTTTTATATCTGATTTCGGAGTAGACTTCATCTTTACTGCTATTTTTTAACGAGGGTTTTATAAGCTTCTTTGTGATATCTAAATCAATTTGGGCTGATTTAATATCCAGTTGTTCAGTTGGATAATTGTTGAATTGATTTTTTAAACATTCTTAGAACGTTTTAAGTCAATACGTGCATTGGGGAAATATTTTATTCTTATTTTCTGCTAATCGCCAAGTTCAAAGATACAAAACAATCTTCGAATGTTGCTCAAAAATACCAATTCAAGAAACTGCTGTAAAGATTTCCTTTGAACTATCACTTTTAGTAAGTTGTGGGTTTTGGTAAGGTTAGGAAATAAACCATAATGAATAGTGTTGCGGTGGCTGTTGTTAAAAAAGCAGCTGTCGCCCCAAAATTAAACCAAATAAGTCCGGTTAGCGAACTTGAAAGCATAGTACATATGCTTTGCAAACCTGAAAATGTTCCAATGGCTGTTGCAGTATCTTTCTTGTCGGTAATGTTTGAAATCCACGCTTTTGAGATTCCTTCCGTTGCGGAAGCATAAATGCCATAAAGAAAAAACAATCCAAAAAAGAAATACAGGTTTGTATTTTCTGCCATTCCAAAATACACTGCTGCAAATAAGGCAAGTCCGATAATAAAAATTGTTTTAAGTCCTGCTTTATCAGCAAGGATGCCAACAGGAAAAGCAAACAAAGCATAAACCAGATTGTAAAAAATATAGATGCCAATCACCAAAGTGTCATCTATTCCTGCTTGCTTTGCTTTCAGAATCAGGAAAACGTCTGAACTGTTGAAAAGCGTAAAAACCAGCAATCCGATGACCAATTTCCGATAGGCTGGCGGACTCATTTTCCAATATTTTAAGAAGGAAAAAAACGGCGTTGACACTTTCGTTTTTTCTTTGAGAACTCTTTTTTCTTTAAGATAAAATGTGGCTAAAACGGCGAATATTCCAGGAATAAATGCGATAAAAAACAGTGTTTTATAGTCCTCCGGATAGAAATACAAATAAAGCAAAGCAAATGCCGGCCCTAAAACGGCGCCAAAAGTATCCATGGAGCGGTGAAATCCAAAAACTTTCCCCTTTGTTTTGGGGGTTGCTTCATCAGAAAGAATGGCGTCTCTGGCGCCTGTTCTAATTCCTTTTCCAAAACGGTCAATGGTTCGCGCAAAAAATATCCAGATAGGAAAAATAAAAATGGCCATCATTGGTTTAGAAATAGCGCTAAACGCATAACCTAGTTGCACAAAAGGAACTCGTTTTTTTGAAACATCGGAAAGTTTGCCAAAATAACCTTTGCTCAATCCTGCTGTTGCTTCCGCAAAACCTTCAAGAACACCGATGAGCACAATTGAAAAGCCTATGGTTTTTAAGTAAATGGGCATAATGGGATACAGCATTTCGCTAGCCGTATCTGTAAGCAAACTCACTATTGATAAAATCCAGACGGTCTTTGTAATGTATTTCAAAATTTGAGATTTTGAAGCCAGGTTAAGGCCAACTATATTTCAAATGTATCAATTAATTTTTAGAATTTATTAACCAGACGAAAGAATATAGATAAAAGACTATTATGATAGAAATCAGTTGATTATAACATTTTCTTTTCCTTTTATATGACCATATATTACTGTCTATTTAATACAGGTAAAAGCAACTATTGAAAATTAACCAGCATTGTTATAAGAAAACAAATAATTCTTGAAGAATTTGGAGAAAGGGCCGCAGCAGATTTTGGGTCGGAACTAAAGTTGAACGAGGAAAATCAAATTTAATTTTAAAAGTTTCAAATATTTAATAAGCGATGAAGTTTATGCTTTCCCGTAAACTTTCCCTATATAATTTCCGTTTAAAAATTTTACGGGATCTATCTGGCTTTGTAGAATTACCCCACTTAGCGTATTTTCAAGCAATAATTGTGCAGCTTGCACCAAAGGAGCGGCTGTGGTTGTTTGTATGGCTCTTAGTAAATGTTTCCCAACTTTTTGAGGAAGTATGCGTTTGGAAATTTCTCTCCTGCGTAAAACCCCTTGTGCATCTTTGCCTTCAACAGCAGCATACAAAATGATTTGATCGTCTTCAATATGGGGAATTACAGCTTCCATTTTTTGTTGTAAGTCGTTAATTGCACTGGACTTGTCTTTCATATTGGCAAGTTGTTCATGAACCCAGGAATAATGCCCTGGATGTCGCAACGTTTTGTAGTCAAGTGAACGCACCTTTCCCAATAATGCATCCGGTAAATCGGCTGCGCCTCCTGAGGTTAAATCTTCTTCATAGGCAATCCCGTCAATAATAATGGTCGCTCTTTCCGACAAAGCCGGAAGACTTGTCTTCTTAAAATCTCGCAGCACAACGGTGTCTTTAAGATATTCAGTTGCCACTCCAACCGGACTCCAGGTAAATCCGTAATAATGCGGTGCAACGGCATGGTCAGTTAGTGCACCAACTTTAAATTCAAGTTTGTCCACTTTTTCAACTTTAAAGTCAAGACAAAACTGCTGAAAAAGTTTGTTGGCGAGCAAATCAATATAACCGGGAGCCAAACCTGTTTGAAGCAAAAAACCAGTTTTGGCACCCTTTGCCAGAGCCATTATTTTATTGGTTTCTTCAACATACTCAGTTAGGTTGGCATAATACATATGAAAATCTTTTGCAAACTGGGCCATTTTAGGCGCCTGGCTTCCAGGCAGACAATCGAGGAGAATATCACACTGATTAAAGATTTCTTTCATTTCATCAGTAAGCCCATTTTCAGGAAGGTGAAAGCCATTAACAACACTTGGTTTGGTCGTTCCTTCTTCAATCCATTTGGCTACTTTTAGTGCTTTTGAATGCAATCGGTCCCCAATAAAAAGGGTAGGAGCCACTTCACTCCACTCCATCAATAACAAACCTGCTGCTTCAGCAATTCCTCCTGCTCCTGCAATGATCATACTGTAATGCTTTTTCATATGTTGATATATTGTTTTTTATAGGTGATTGTATCGTGTTTCCGTTATGCTCATTCCATACATGTAAGATACAAATTATTCTTTATTTATTATTTAGGGGTCATATAGAATTGTTTGGGTTGTGGAATGGTAGCGTATTTAGTGAACAAAATCAAGTTCGCAACTCCATCAATGTGTGAATAAAGTAACTTATTTAAATAATTATGTAACACTTTACCCAATTGAAAAACCAACATTTGCTATATAGAATCTAAGTATGAAAAAATCACTCACTTTATTAAATATTATTGTTATTGTCTTATTATTTTCCTGCAACCGCAATGAAAACGTGGACCCTAAAAAAGAGCCAATAAAAAGACAACCAATAAAAAGACAACAACCGAAATCTGTTTCTTATCAAATAGAAGATGCCAAGCTATGGTTGTCAACAAACATGAATGATGCTAAAAAACTGCGTATTGCAACTTCTGTAAACAGAACCGACAAGGAAAATTTTGCGAAAATGGATTCTGTAATTATACCTGTTGATATGACTGGAGATATGGAATATTATCTTCCGTTTCCGTTGACTGTTCCTTACCTTGAAGCTATTGATAAGATCATTTATTTTTCTTATCCAACACAAACATTTGCCACTTATGAAAAAGGGGAACTGATTTACACCGGCCCAACAAATATGGGCAGAAAACAGGCCCTAACGCCAACCGGACTCTTTTATGCCAACTGGAAAGCTGAAGTAACAACCAGCACCGTGAATGATGAGTGGGATTTAAAATGGAACTTCAATGTTGAAAATACAGAGGGCATTGGCTGGCATCAGTATAGTTTGCCGGGTTATCCCGCTTCACATGCTTGTCTGCGACTTCAAGAAAAAGATGCTATATTCCTTTATGACTGGGCAGATCAATGGATCTTGACCGATAATGATGGTGTTTTGGTTAAGGGTACGCCTGTAATTATTTTTGGAAGTTATGATTTTGATGTACCTGAACCCTGGTTGCAGTTAATTGAAAATCCGAAAGCAAT
>JAGXIN010000107.1 GCA_024635575.1 Flavobacteriia bacterium | reverse complement strand
TTGTTTATATTGTTCTGCCCGTTAGTATGTTTATACTCTATTTTTTATGGCGAAGAAAGGTTAAAAAAAACAGAAAAAATAAAAATGAAAAATAGAAATAAATAAAAAACTCTTTTAATTTGCGATTCCTGAAAGAATGAAAAGCTCTAGGGCTGTCTCTATTTTTAAATTTATTTTCAACAAATAATCACATCCGCAAATAAACATCCCGTTTAACATAACCTATCCAAATGTTTTGATAATTTTGCGCTACAATTTGTCACGATGCAGTTCATAGGAAAACGTTACCTCGATTATACCTCTTTTATAAAATCAACCTTCGGAGAAAGGGTTCAAAAAATATCCTTGGATATTGGCTTTTCCTGCCCGAACCGAGATGGCTCAAAAGGTTATGGCGGCTGCACATATTGCAACAACGATACTTTTAATCCGTCCTATTGTGAACCCGAAAAAAGCATTACACAACAATTAGAAAAGGGGATTGCATTTTTTGACAAGAAATACAATTCACAGAAGTACTTCGCTTATTTTCAGGCATATACAAATACATATTCCGATATTGAATCGCTTAAAAAAATGTATGATGAAGCTTTGCGTTTTCCAAACGTTATTGGATTGGTGATTGGCACGCGACCTGATTGCATAACAAAAGAACTTATTGATTACCTGTCCTTTTTATCAAAAAAAAACTTCATTTCATTAGAGTTTGGTGTTGAAAGCACCTTAAATAAAACCTTGCTGAAAGTAAACCGGTGCCACACATTTGAAGAAACCAAAACGGCTTTTGAGCATTGCGCAGATAAAGGCATTCATTTGGGTGCACATTTAATCATTGGTTTGCCAGGAGAGACAAAAGACGAGTTGCTTAATCATGCAACGGAAATATCCAAACTTCCTATTCAGGCATTAAAAATGCACCATTTACAAATTGTCAAAAACGCTATAATGGCAGTGCAATACAAAAGAAATCCCGATGATTTCAATTTGTTCACCTCTGAAAGCTATGTCGATTTTATGAGCGATTTTATGGGCTATTTACGTCCAGATATAAGTATTGAACGGTTTGCGAGCGAAGCACCTTACGATTTGTTGATTGCACCAAAATGGAACGGTCTAAAAAACTTCGAGATTGTGGCTAAAATCGACAAAAAACTGGTTGAAAAAAATACCTGGCAAGGTAAATTCTATACTAAACCTTAATTACCGGCAAAATAAATTGTAAGTTTAGCGTATGTTATTACACCAAACAAAAGATATTTCTGAAATGCCGTGGATTTTAATTCCAGGATTATAGTTATGCTCTTTATTTCTTCAAAATAAAGCAAAAAACGCTTTCAAATTCATTTATTTTCAATTTCAAATTTATAAGTATTATGAGCAATATTATAGTATTAGGTGCCGGTATGGTAGGTTCCACAATGGCCATTGATATGGCAAAAGATCATTCAGTTTCCATCACCGATTTTAATAAAAATGCTTTAGAAAAAGCAGTAAAAAAATGTGACAAACTTACCCCAATTATGTTGGATGTGACCAATAAAGAGGTGCTTCAAAAAACCATTAAACCATTTGATTTGGTGATTTGTGCCGTTCCCGGTTTTTTGGGCTTTGAAACGCTAAAAGCCATTATTGAAGCCGAAAAAAACGTGATAGATATTTCATTTTTTCCTGAAGACTCTTCAGAATTAAATGCCCTTGCCCAACAAAAAAATATAACTGCGATTGTTGACTGTGGTGTGGCACCTGGAATGGGAAATATTATTTTAGGCTATTACAACGAAAAACTAAACATTACCAATTTTGAATGTTTGGTTGGCGGATTGCCAAAAATAAAAAAATGGCCTTTTAATTATAAAGCGCCTTTTTCTCCTGTTGATGTGATTGAAGAATATACGCGTCCGGCGCGTTATGTTGAAAATGGAAATGTTATTATAAAAGATGCCTTATCAGATGTTGAATTTGTGGAGTTTGATAACGTTGGAACTTTGGAATCTTTCAATTCAGATGGCTTGAGATCTATTATTTATACTATGGCCCATATCCCAAATATGAAAGAAAAAACCTTGCGTTATCCAGGTCATATCGAATATATTAATGTCCTAAAAAAGAGTGGTTTTTTTAATGCAGAAAAAATAAATATTAATGGAATTGACATTTCCCCGTTGGAATTTTCATCTAAAATATTGTTTAATGAATGGAAATTGGGTGATATGGAAGAAGAAATTACAGTGATGAGAATTACAATAAAAGGAACAGATAAAATAGGTAAAAGCAAAACGATTGTTTATAATTTACACGACGAATTTTGCCCAAAAACAAACGCCTCATCAATGGCAAGAACTACTGGTTATACCGCCACTGCTGCTGCAAATTTATTTTTAGAAGGTTTGTTTTCTGAAAAGGGTGTTTTCCCTCCCGAACTGGTTGGTAAACATGAAAAATGCTTCAATTATTTCCTTAATTATCTAAAAGGCAGAAATGTGATTTATACCAAAGTGGAAATTTAAAACGATGATTAGAAATATTTAATTTCTAAATCAAAACTCAATTTTTTTGGATTAAAATAAAAAAAATCGCCTAAGAAATATTTCTTAGGCGATTTTTTAAAGTGGTTTTTAAAAATTATTATTTAGAATAATCTTTATTTAATACTTCTAAAATATCGGCAGTAACATTTAGTTTTTCGTCCCCATACATGACGGTTCCTTTACCTGATGTTCCAATAATTAACTGATAGCCTTTGGTTTTTGCGTAATCCGCTACAAAACTATCCACTTTTTTTGTTAAAGCCTCACTGTTTTCCATATTTTCTTTTTGAAGTGATTCAGAAGCTTCTTGTTGTTTTGCTTGCAAAAATTGTTGTTCTTGTTGCAAAGAACCTTCTGCTTCCGCTCTTTGTTGAGGAGTCATTTTTTGCGCAACTTTATAATATTCCTGAACCTTTAATTGAAAAGGACCTTGAAGGCTGTCTAATTCTTTCGCAAAAATTTCTTGCTTTGCTTTTAATTTTACTTCTAGAGCTTTTGTTGCATTATAATCTTTCATTAAAACTTCAACATCAATATAGGCTATTTTTGTTTGGTTACAAGATGCCAATGCAAAAGCAAAAGCGATGATAAGTATTTTTTTCATTTTTAGGATTTTGAATTGTTGTTTAAATTTTGTGCGAATATATAAACAAAAAACAACGTTTTATAAAATAATTTGTAATATTGATTTTATTTATCATTAATAGTGTTGTTATAGTAAATTTCGATAAAAATTGGATGAATTAGAGCTTAATACAGTCGTTTTTATAAAAAATAAATGACTACGCTATCTTAAGGGTTAAAGCCACCCTTAAAACGCCTTAAAATTAATACGTGGTGTTTTTTATGATGTAAATTAAGGAAGAATACTCTTCGGATCTCATTGCTTTTAAATTTGAAGCCAATCCGATGTAAAAAGCCTTTAAAAAATTACTTTTTCCATTTTTATAATTTTCGCTTAATAAGGAAACATAAAAAGAATCAAATATCATAGGCGAAATTTTCACGACGCTCATTTCCTGTTTTGCAAACAATCCCTGAATCGATTTTTTTGAAAAATGCCATAAATGTCTTGGGACATCATAAGCTGCCCAAAATTGTTTATAGTAATTGGCATCATAACTTTTAAAATTAGGAACCGCCACAATTAAAGTGCCATTTGGTTTTAATCTTGATTTTAGCGCCTCTATATAAATATCCAAATTTGGAACATGTTCCAACACATGCCATAAGGTGATGATATCAAATTGGGATTCATTTTTTAACTGGTTGATTTCAGAATAAATTTCTGAAGCCGGTTCTCCGGATAATTTATTTTCAGCACTTATTCTTGCTTTTGTATTTGGCTCCACTCCCGTCACCTTCCATCCGTCATTTTTACAAGTAAGTAAAAAATCACCCGTACCGCAACCAACGTCCAATAAATTTTTATTGGCTGTTTTAAAAGAATTGATGCGTTTTAATTTCGAAGCTAAGGCAATTTTTTTTACAATTTGATACAGTTTGTCTGTTACTGATTTTTTTGAATCGGTATGAGAAATATAATCATCGCTTTCATAATAACCAGCCAATTCTTCTGCTTTTGGCTGAGGAAAAGTTACGAGCATTTCCAATGTTTCATTATACAATAAATCAAATTTCTTGTTCGATACTGTGTAATCTTCAACAGTTAAATAATGCGATTTTTTGGGAATCATTCTTTAATAATTTTAAGTATTTTAACTAGATTATATTTAAAGGTTCCACGTGGAACGCTTAAAATTATCTTCCCATATAAACCAATAAAACAGAAATATCACTTGGGGAAACACCACTGATTCTACTGGCTTGCGAAATGGTTATTGGTTGAATTTTACCGAGCTTCTGACGTGCTTCGATAGACAATGATTTTACTTTTGAATAGTCGAAATTAGAAGGAATAGCGACGTTCTCCAGCCTATTAACTTTATCAGCCTGATTTCTTTCTTTATCAATATAACCGGCATATTTTACATGAATTTCAGTTTGTTCTTCAATTTCACGATCGATATTATTTTCAATAACAAACGCTTCTACTTTGGCTAGTTTTCTAAGGTCTGTAAAATTTAATTGGGGCCTTGCAGCGATCTTAAACATCTTCATGGACTGCTCGATTTTAGACGAACCATTGGCCTCTAAAATCGGATTTATCTCTTCAGGAAGCACACTGGTTTCCTGTAAAAATTTCACAAACAAATCTGTTTTTTCCTGCTTTTCAACAACCCTTTCCATGCGTTCTTTTGAAACCATTCCTAATTTATAAGCCATTGGAGTCAACCTTAAATCGGCATTGTCCTGACGCAGTAAAGTTCTGTATTCTGCTCTTGAAGTAAACATACGATATGGTTCTTCGGTGCCTTTGGTAATTAAATCATCAATTAAAACACCTATGTAAGCCTCATAGCGTTTCAATACAAAAGGTTCTTTTCCCTGAATATTTAGCGCAGCATTTATACCAGCCATTAAGCCCTGTGCTGCCGCTTCCTCATATCCGGTGGTTCCATTTATTTGACCGGCAAAATAAAGATTTTTGATTCGCTTAGTTTCTAATGAATGTTTTAATTGGGTTGGCGGAAAATAATCGTATTCGATAGCGTAGCCAAACCTGAAGAATTTTACATTCTCAAAACCTGCAACCTTACGCAAAGCTTTGTCCTGAATATCCTCAGGCAGCGAAGTTGAAAAACCATTTACATATACTTCTACTGTATCCCAGCCCTCCGGCTCTACAAAAAGTTGGTGACGGGTTTTGGTTGCGAAACGGTCAATTTTATCTTCTATTGAAGGACAATATCTTGGTCCAATACTTTTAATTCGACCACTAAACATAGGCGACCTCTCAAAACCTTCACGCAATATTTCATGAACTTCTAAAGAGGTATAGGTCATATAGCAAGACCGTTGTATTTCCAATGGTTTGGTAGTAGCCAAATAAGAAAATTTCTCTGGATTTTCATCTCCTGGCTGTTCAATCATTTTAGAATAATCCAATGATCGGCCATCAACTCTTGGCGGCGTTCCGGTTTTCATTCTGCCTGCTTCAAAACCAACTTTAATCAAATCTTCTGTAATTCCTGTTGAAGCCCCTTCACCGGCTCTTCCTCCTCCAAAAGTTTTATCGCCGATATGAATCAGACCGTTTAAAAAAGTTCCTGCCGTTATAATAACAGATTTCGCTTTAATTTCAATACCAAGAGAGGTTCTGACACCAACAATTTTATCGTCTTCAAACAATAAACTATTTACCATATCCTGATAAAAATCCAAATTTGTTGTTTGTTCTAACATCAGCCTCCAGCATTCGGCAAAACGCATTCGGTCACTTTGGGCACGCGGGCTCCACATGGCAGGTCCTTTCGACTTATTCAACATTTTAAATTGAATGGCTGTTTTGTCTGTAACCACGCCACTATATCCTCCCAAAGCATCAATTTCTCGAATAATCTGTCCTTTTGCAATTCCTCCCATTGCAGGATTGCAACTCATTTGAGCTATATTTTGCAAACTCATGGTAATTAAAAGGGTATGTGCGCCCATATTGGCACTTGCCGCTGCAGCTTCGCTACCGGCATGACCACCTCCAACTACAATGACATCATATACTGTATTAAACATAATTTAATATTTTGTTCCACGTGGAACGTTTAATGGGCGCTGAACAATGCCAAACATTTATCCTCTTCACCACGCATTATTTCGTTATCCTTCTCGTCTTTATCTTTAAATCCCATATAATGCAAAACACCATGAATCATCACCCTATTTAATTCATTATCAACGCTTTGATTAAATGTTTTAGCATTTTCACGAACCCTTTCAACAGAAATAAAAATATCTCCGTTTATTAGTTTTCCCATTGTGTAATCAAAACTAATAATGTCGGTCAGGGTGTCATGTTCCAAAAATTCTACATTTAATTTTAGAAGGTAATCATCATCACAGAATATGTAATTGATTTCTCCTTCCTTAAAACCATAGTTTTCT
>JAGXIN010000106.1 GCA_024635575.1 Flavobacteriia bacterium | reverse complement strand
ATGTATGATATTTATGGTACAGCCTCCAAAACCACCGCCCATCATTCTTGCGCCAATAACCTCTGTGTACTTTTTAGAAAAATTTACTAAAAAATCAAGCTCATTGCAACTGACTTCATACAAATCCCTTAAGCCATTATGTGTTTCATACATTAAATCCCCTAACGCATCTAACTGATTGTTTTTTAACGCCTTAACACCCTCTAAAACACGTGTTTTTTCCTCAATTACATAAGTGCATCTATCAAAAACTTTGGGCGGTATGAGCGCTTTAAATTCCTTTAACATAAGTTCAGAAACATCACGCAAAGAACTTACCTCACTATATTTTTGTTTGATAATCGCAACCCCGGTTTCACATTCTTTTCTTCGTGTATTGTATTCACTTGAAGCCAAACTATGGGTAACATTTGAATTTAACAACAGTATTTTATAAGGTTCAATTTTTATGGGAACATATTCATATTCCAAGGATTGACAATCCAATAAAATCACATGCCCTTTTTTGCTCATTACCGAAGCAAATTGATCCATAATTCCGCATTTTGTTCCCACAAAATTATGCTCGGCACGTTGAGATAATTCCACGATTGTTTTTTTTGAAAGTTGCAACTCAAATAATTCATTTAAACCGATAGCAATTCCACATTCCAATGCTGCGGAAGAACTAATTCCTGAACCAATAGGAATGTCACTTTCAAAAAGACAGTCAAAACCCTGTACCTTGTTGGTAAGTTTTTGAATTTCGAATAAAACACCCAAAATATAATTTTCCCACTGATTTTCACTTTTCTCAATATGGGTAAGATTTATGGTGAATCCGGCTTCAAAATTTTTGCTATAAACATTACAATGATCTACAAAATCATTTTTTTTGAACTTAAAAAGAATTTTTTTTTCAATTGCGGTAGGCAAAACGAAACCATCATTATAATCTGTATGTTCTCCAATAATATTAATTCTTCCTGGAGATTCTATATTTACAACGTTTTCGTAGCCGGTAAAATCAATTTCTGTCATTAACAAAGCTAAATTGGTTAGCCATTTTATAAATTAGTTCGCTAACTTACTAAATTTATCACTATAAAATTGCTTATTTATCTTAGGAATTCATAAAAGAAAATTTGGTATTGGACAAGCAATGAAAGTACATAAAGCATAAAATTAAATACTTATTATGAATTTTACCCTTCCAACTTCTAAATAATAAAAACTTCATTTATGAAACGCTTTTTTTCATGCGAGCGGCATTAGATTATTAGTTTAAATACAGACTTAAAATTAGGATAACATCACTGAATATCAGCTCAATAGTGAACATATTTATTTGTAAGCAAACATGTTTCAAAAAAATATGTAACTTTATGTAAAGTAGTTTTTTTGCCATGAGAATTTTAATAAAAAAAGACAAAGATGAAGTTGGCATTTGTGTTGCCGATTATTTAATTAAAAAAATCAAGGCTTTTAAGCCCACAAAATTAAAACCATTTGTATTGGGATTGCCCACAGGTTCCTCACCAATACCTACTTACAAAGAACTCATCAGAAGACATAAATTGGGCGACATCTCGTTCAAGAATATCATCACATTTAATATGGATGAATATGTTGGAATCCCGGAAAATCATCCGCAAAGCTACCATTACTTCATGTATGACAACCTCTTTAACCATATTGACATTCCTGAAAAAAACATCCACATTTTAAATGGCAATGCGCCCGACCTAGAAAGAGAATGCGTTGAATATGAAAAAGAAATCTCTAAAGTTAGGGGTATCGAACTCATGCTTGGAGGTATTGGAGCTGATGGCCATATCGCATTTAATGAGCCTGGTTCTTCCTTATCTTCAAGAACAAGAATTAAATCATTGAGCTATAATACAATTCTCGACAATTCAAGATTCTACGATGATAACATTTCTAAGGTTCCCACAAAAGCGCTCACAATGGGTGTTGGCACCGTGATGGATGCAAAAGAAGTTTTGATTATCATAACTGGTTTTAACAAAGCGCGGGCACTACGAGAAGTTGTTGAAGGCAGTATTAGTCACATGTGGACAGTCTCCATGCTTCAGATGCATCAGAGAGGAATTATTGTTTGCGACGAAATGGCAACCATGGAATTAAAAGTTGAAACTGTAAAATATTTCCGGAATATCGAAAATATTGCAGCAGATAATATGTTTAAAACATTCTAAACAACAACCTTTTTGAAACACATCGTATCATAAAAATAAAAAAGCCTTTCATTTCTGAAAAGCTTTTCTGTGCGGGCGGAGAGACTCGAACTCTCACACCTTGCGGCACCAGATCCTAAGTCTGGCGTGTCTACCAATTCCACCACGCCCGCATAATTGTGGGTGCAAATATACACAATACTTGCAAATTGCAAAGTACATCTTTATCTTTTTTCAATAAATTCAATCAAAAAAAAATTGCGTATTTTTGAGCTAATAAATTTAAGTAAAATGAGAGATATAAAATCATATGTAAATCAGCATAAAGACCAATTTATTAATGAGTTAATTGAACTCCTTAAAATACCTTCAGTTAGTGCCGATTCTGCTTTCAGCAAAGATATTTTAAAAACAGCAGATGCTGTAAAAAACGCACTTGAAAAAGCGGGCTGCGACAAAGTTGAAATATGTAAAACCCCAGGAAACCCAATTGTTTACGGAGAAAAAATAATCGACAAAAAATTGCCAACAATCCTTGTTTACGGACATTATGATGTACAGCCCGCCGATCCCATCGAACTTTGGGATTCGCCGCCGTTTGAGCCTGTCATCAAAAAAACGGAAATCCATCCCGAAGGTGCTATTTTTGCCCGAGGTGCCTGTGACGATAAAGGTCAAATGTATATGCACGTGAAAGCGTTGGAATATATGGTTTCAACCAATCAACTTCCTTGTAATGTGAAGTTTATGATTGAAGGAGAAGAAGAAATTGGTTCGGTTAGTTTGGCTTGGTTTGTTGAACGCAACCAAGAAAAATTAGCCAACGACATTATTTTAATTTCCGACACAGGGATGATCTCAAACTCACAACCATCAATAACCACAGGTTTACGAGGGTTGAGCTATGTTGAAGTTGAAGTTACCGGACCAAACAGGGATTTACATTCTGGTTTATACGGTGGCGCTGTAGCCAATCCAATCAATATTTTAGCCAAAATGATTGCTTCTTTGCACGATGAAAATAACCACATCACCATTCCTGGTTTTTACGATAAAGTAGTTGATTTATCTCCTGAAGAAAGAGCTGAAATGGCAAAAGCACCCTTTTCATTGGATGAATATAAAAAAGCATTGGATATTGAAGAGGTTTATGGCGAAAAAGGCTATACCACCAACGAACGGAATTCCATTCGTCCAACATTGGACGTCAACGGAATTTGGGGAGGTTATACCGGTGAAGGTGCAAAAACAGTGATTGCCAGCAAAGCACACGCAAAAATTTCTATGCGTTTGGTGCCAAATCAGGACTGGCAGGAAATTACGGAATTGTTCACCAAACATTTCTTAAATATCGCACCAAAATCGGTTAAAGTTAAAGTAATACCACATCACGGCGGACAAGGTTATGTGACGCCAACTAACACCATTGGTTATAAAGCTGCCAGTAAAGCGTATCAAGAATCGTTTGGCGTCGCTCCTATTCCTCAACGTTCAGGCGGAAGTATTCCTATTGTGGCGCTTTTTGAAAAAGAACTGAAAAGCAAAACTATTTTAATGGGATTTGGGCTTGACAGTGATGCAATCCATTCGCCAAATGAACATTTCGGAGTTTTTAATTACCTGAAAGGCATTGAAACCATTCCGTTGTTTTATAAATATTTCACGGAAATGTCTTAAAAAAAAGAAGCTCAAGTTTGCCTTGCAAACTTGAGCTTCTTTTTTTGTTTAATTGTTTAACTGTTTAATCGTTAATTTTTTCTTCGGTCTTCGAATTCTGACTTTTAATCCTATCCCCAGCCTCTACTTCAGCAGGCAATCTTTCTAAAGGAAAGGGATTCTAATTTGAAATTAAAAACGTATGTAAAATACAAAAACTTTTAACTTTTAAACTTTATCACATTTTCTTAACGTATTTCGTAATAATCACAATTTGAGTAGGACCAACTTTACCTTCAATATGTTCGGCATTTTCACGATCTAAAGTAATTCTTCGAACCGCGGTTCCTTGTTTTGCAATCAAGCTAGACCCTTTTACTTTTAAATCTTTTATCAGCACAACAGAATCTCCAGCCTGCAAAATAACACCATTCACATCTCTGTGCACAATTTCTGTTGTATTTTCTTCAATAACTCCCAAAGCTTTAGCCCATACCAAAGTCTCATCATCCAAATACAGCATATCCAACAAACCTTGTGGCCAACCTTCTGCTTTTAATTGTGTTAACATCCTCCAAGCAATTACTTGTACTGCAGGAACTTCACTCCACATACTGTCGTTTAAACAACGCCAATGATTGGCATCAACCGCATCTTCATCTTCAATTTGATGGCTGCAAGTGGCACAAACCACAACGCTGTCATCCTCATTTCCGTTTTTCGCAGGCAGCACTTCAAAAGCGCTTAAACCCTCTTTTGATCCGCACAATTCACATTTTGATCCGCTGCGTTCCTCTAATATTTTCGATATACTCATATTGTGTTTTTAAAAATGCAAAACTACGGTTAATAAACAGCAATCACAACCTCTTCCATAAATCAACGATTTTGGGCGTTCCCTACGGTCGGGCTGTTCGCTGCAAGTCCTCGCAAAAGCTGCGGGCTTTTCACTGCCATCCCTAACGCAATAAAATTGAAATTCTGCTGTTATTTATTAACTGCATTCATTTTTAATACTTCTTTAAGAAAATAATCCAAGAACTTTTACGTTATTGTATAACAAACTACTATGTTATGCTTAATCAATTCTTTTGGATGTGCTCAGGCGCAGATACCGATATTCTAAAAACAAGCTCAAAAGCCGAACAACTCAAATATGCAGGTATTGGCGGAACCGTGTTTTTTACGGCCGTAATGGCTTTTATTGCCTCAAGTTACGCCTTGTTTACCGTTTTCGACAATTATTACACGGCCATCTTTTTCGGACTTATTTGGGGACTGCTCATTTTTAATTTAGACCGTTTTATTGTGTCAACCATCAAAAAGAGTGATTCAAAATGGAAAGAGATCTGGCAGGCAACACCTCGAATTATCTTGGCCATTATTATTGCGGTGGTGATTTCAAAACCATTGGAAATAAAGATTTTCGAAAAGGAAATCAATCAGGTTTTATTGACGCAAAAAAATGAATTAACGTTGGCAAACAAAGAACAAATTGCCAACCAGTTT
>JAGXIN010000105.1 GCA_024635575.1 Flavobacteriia bacterium | reverse complement strand
TTTACCTCATCAAATTTTGATTTTCGAATAATTGTTTCAATTTTCTTCATAATAAAGTGATTTATTTGATTGATTTCGGAGCAAAAATATAATTATATTTTATTACCCCCTAATTTTTTAGGGGTGTAGTTGTTATTTTTACATATATTTTTAATATTACCGTATTTTTTTAAGGGTTATTTAAATATTTATAGATTTTATTATGATTTACACCCTAATTTTTTAGGGGTTGAAGCTTTTAAATGAAGTGTAAATAGTTTTACCCCTTAAATTTTAGGGGGTACATTCACAAATACTATTTTTTTAAAAAAAAGGAAGGTAATTTCAACCTATTAAGTCGATGGATTTACCATTTTAAATAAGTTTTGAAGGGTATTATTATAAAAAAAACAACTAAAAAACCTCAAAATAGGATTTTAGTTGTTTTTTATAATTTGAAAATTAAAAAGTTAAAAGTTATCTGCTATTATTTTAATTCTTGATCGCCAAACACTTTATCGGCATCAATCCAGTTCCATTTACCCGTAACTGTTCCTTTTTTCAAGGTTACAATCCCCGGATTTGCCCTAATTATTGTTTTTAATGTTGTTTCATCACAAAACAACATTTCGAAATTCAAATTAAATTCGTCTTTTATGTCCAAAAAATCATCTTGTAAAGAAGCTGATAAAGCGTAAACTTTAAAACCTTTTTTCATGGCTTCATCGGTTACATTCTTTATTTTTGAAAACCCATGCCTGTCGCTATTATCTAAATTATACGCCACAATAAGCATCATTTTATCTTCTTTTAAAATATCCTCCGTTACATTTACCCCTTCATTGCTCTCTAAATAAAAATCGTGAATCGGTGGCAATTCGGATCCTGTAGCTTTCATTCCATCTGGAATATTTTCACCAATGGCATAAGGCCTAAAGTCGATGATTGGCAAATGCACCAATACATGATAGGTAATATAAAGGAAAGCGATGAAAGATAAAAAAGTTGTCCATTTTGCAAAATTACGATGCATCAACGGATGAATATATTTTGTAGTGAAAAGCAATAGCAAAATAAAAATCAACAAAACTATGTTCTTATAAAATGTTGCCCAAGGCGTTAATTTTAATGCATCGCCAAAACAACCACAATCAAGCACTTTATTATAGTATGCGGAATACCAAGTTAAAAATAAGAACACAAGAATCATAAAAAACAAGCTCCAAACAGTAAACTTTGGCAAATAGCCCAACAATAACATAACCCCCAGCATCAATTCAGCCAAAATTAAAATAATGGAAAAAGGCAAAGCATAAGGGATTAAAAATTCAAGGTTTAACACATCCGAACTAAAATATTCCTGAAACTTATAAGAAGACCCCAAAGGATCGACCAACTTTACAAAGCCTGAAAATATAAAAGTAAAGGAAACAATTATTCTAAAAATAAAGATTAAAATTTTCATGTCATTCAGATTCTTTTAGGTGAATTAAAGCAAAAACAGCATAATTGATCATGTCTTGGTAATTGGCGTCAATACCTTCAGAAACAATAGTTTTCCCTTTATTGTCTTCAATTTGCTTAACGCGTAAGAGTTTTTGGAGAATTAAATCGGTCAATGAACTTACGCGCATATCGCGCCAAGCTTCACCGTAATCGTGATTTTTGTCTTCCATTAAATTTTTGGTAATCAAAACATGGTTATCATATAATTGTATGGCTTCTTCAGCGGACATATCAGGTTGTTCCGCTATACCTTTTTCCAGTTGAATTAAAGCCATTACAGAATAATTGACAATCCCCATAAACTCAGAAACTTCTCCCTCCTCCACTTTTCTCGTCATATTTTCCTGAAGTTGACGAATGCGCTGAGCCTTGATAAAAATTTGATCTGTTAATGAAGGTAATCGTAATATGCGCCAAGCGCTTCCATAATCTTTCAACTTATTAATATATAATGATCGACATTTTTCAATGACCGCATCATATTGTTTTGACGTTTGTTGCATATACCTTTAATTATTTCCGTAAATTTCGAACAAATTTAATGAATTAAAAAATCATATTTAAAGAATGAAGAAAGTTGCTGTTTTTTGTGGTTCAAGTATAGGATTTAATGAGATTTATAGAAATGAAGCCATTAAACTCGGCAATCATTTTATTGAAAATAATATTGGCCTTGTCTATGGAGGTGGAAAAATTGGAATGATGGGGATCTTAGCTGACACCATAATCGAAAAAAATGGAGAAGTAATTGGCGTTATTCCAGGATTGTTGAGGCATGAAGAAGTTTTCCACAGCAATATCACACAAATGATTGTCACCAAAACAATGAGCAAACGTAAAATAAAAATCAGCAAATTGGTCGACGGCTATATTGCTTTGCCTGGAGGTTTTGGCACTTTGGATGAAATTTTTGAAGCTTTGACTTTAGGACAACTTGGCATAGAAACCAAACCAGTGGGAATTTTAAACACCAACGGATTTTTTAATCACTTAATCAAACAACTTGATGTAATGGTTACAGAAGGCTACCTGAAACAATCTAATAAAGATATGCTGATTATCAGTGAATCGGTTGCCGATTTAGTAGCCAGAATGTTTAATTACAAAGCTCCCGAAATGACCATAGTAATTAATAAAATAGTGAAGTAATGAAACGAGCATGGCAAAATTTAAAATACAAGGGGATGATTAATAGCGAACAGCATATGTTACCAATAAAAAATAACTTTTAACATATGAAAAGTATTAATTGCAATGGAGCATTAATCGACTTGTCATCTCCGAAAGTCATGGGAATTTTAAATTGCACGCCCGATTCTTTTTTTGATGGCGGAAAATACAGCAATTCAAATGCAATTGTTAATCAGGTTGAAAAAATGCTTAGCGAAGGCGCTACATTTATTGATGTTGGTGCCTATTCCTCTCGCCCGGGCGCAAAGCACATTTCAGAAGAAGAAGAATTAAACAGAATTTTACCCGTAATAAAACTTTTAATCAGCGAGTTCCCTTCCATTTTAATTTCTGTTGATACTTTTAGAAGTGACATCGCCAATCAATGTATACATAATGGTTCTTGTATGGTCAATGATATTTCAGGAGGCGAAATGGATGAAAATATGTTTCCCATAATTGCCCAACTGCAGGTTCCCTATATTATTATGCATATGCAGGGCACACCACAAAACATGCATAAAAATCCAATATATAATGATGTTGTGAGCGATTTGCTTTACTATTTTTCAAAAAAAATTGCTGAATTGCGGGAACTAGGTATCAACGATATTATGACCGATGTGGGTTTTGGTTTCGGAAAAAGCATCAGCCATAATTATCAGTTATTGAAACATTTAGCGCTGTTCAAAAACTTAGAAATCCCAATACTTGCAGGTTTGTCGAGGAAAGGTATGCTTTATAAACCTTTAAATATCAACGCAGAATCTGCCCTTAACGCAACAACTTCAGCAAATACTATTGCCTTGCTAAATGGAGCATCCATACTTCGAGTACATGACGTAAAAGAGGCCTTTGAAGCGATAAAGATTGTTGATTTACTAAAACAATAACCTATGAAAAAAATTTTACTGCTATTTGTATCTTTTGTAATGTTAGGCTGTGCAAAAAAAGAAGTTAAAATTCCAACTTTAGCTGAAAAAGGAATTCATGAAGTTCAAAACAACTCTCTGGTTTGGCTCTTTTTTGAAGTCCAAAATAATGACACCATTGCCTTAGTTAACAGAAAAAACACCATAAGTACCACACATTGGATTTATAATATCGATAAACGTTTACCTTTAAAAACAATAATACCTTCCATAATAACATTGAAGTATAAGCATGCAAACTCCATGCACTCTGAAAAAGGAATGCACGATTATTTTAGTTATTCAGATACCATTTCAAAGAAACTTTCTTTTTTAGAATTTGATGGAGTCAATTATAAAACGGACAGTCTGCTATCTAAAAACTTTATTAAAAAAAATAGTGCTGATTATATCAATTACAATAATATAAACTTGATTTTCAATAAAAATAGTATTTGGATAGATGAAGTAAAAACTGAAAAATATCATTTTAAAGATGCGTTAATTTCTTTAATCGAACTGTCTTCAGATGGAAAAGAACCTATGTTACATTTAAACTTTAATCAAAACCTTCTATATCAGGATTATTTATTTTACAGAACGATGATTCATGCCATTGATGTAAAAAATATTTTAATTAATCAAAACGAATTTATTTTTAACGAAAATAAAGTTTAGTATTGTTGGTTTAATTAACTGTTAATTATGCCATCTTTTTTCCTATTTTTACAAAAACAAATTTAATGTTCGATTTCTTAAACTTTGATTTTCTTGATATTTTAGACATCGTTTTGGTGGCTACATTACTTTACTATGTGTATAAACTTCTAAAAGGAAGTGTTGCCATAAATATATTTATTGGTATTGGGCTGATTGTTATTATTTGGAAAATAACGCAGGCGCTTCAAATGGAAATGCTTAGTGGATTGTTAGGAACACTTATCAGTTTGGGAGCCATCGCCATACTTATTGTTTTTCAACCTGAAGTCAGAAAATTTTTGTTGATGCTGGGTTCCACAAATTTTACAAACAAACGAAATTTTTTAAAGCAAATCAGCTTTTTAAAAAGTGAGATATACATTACCATGGATGTTGAAACCATCGTTAAAACCTGTAAAGCAATGTCAGCAACAAAAACAGGCGCATTATTGGTTTTGGAACGAACACATAACTTAGATTTCGTAAAATATACGGGCGACAAAATGTACTCAGAAGTAAATCTGCCCATATTGGAAAGTATTTTTTATAAAAATAGTCCGTTGCATGACGGCGCAGTAATTATTAAGGATAACTATATCATTGCCACTAGGGTAGTATTACCGCTCTCTACGAAAAGCTTGCCGTCCCGATTTGGGTTACGTCACAGAGCCGCCATAGGAATTACGGAAAAAACTGATGCTCTTTGTTTGATTGTTTCAGAAGAAACAGGAAAAATATCCTATATAAAAGATGGTGAGTTTGTATTGTTTAAAAATCTCGAAGAACTCATTGAAATGATTAGATATGATCTGAACTAGTTTTAAGTTTTAAGTTTTAAGTTTTAAGTTTTAAGTTTTAAGTTTTAAGTTTTAAGCAAAATTAAATAATTAACGAATAAACAATTCGACGATTAAACAGTTAAACAGCTAAACAGCTAAAGAAATAAACAACTAAGCTACTTCATTGGCAAATTGCATATCATAAAGCGTTTTATAATACCCATTTTTCTCCAGCAATTCTAAATGAGAGCCCTGTTCCATAATTTTACCTTTATCCATAACAATAATCCTATCGGCTTTTTTAACTGTTGTTAGCCTGTGCGCAATTATTATCGACGTTTGGTGTTGCGTAATTTTATCAGTTGCTTCCTGAATCAATTTTTCTGAATATGAATCTATGGATGAGGTAGCTTCATCTAATATTAATATACTG
>JAGXIN010000104.1 GCA_024635575.1 Flavobacteriia bacterium | reverse complement strand
CGTATATTTTTCATTTGTCATCATTTCTAAAATCTTTAGCTTAATTTCACCACTTTATAGAATTAGATGTATGCAGTTCCTGAAAAACCCTCTTTTTAAAAAATACCTAAAATACTTTGTTATATCAATATCATCGCTCCTGCTGTTAAGCTTGCTTTTCTTCTTTGCCGTTTATATCGGAATTTTCGGGCCTTTACCCAATAAAAAGGAATTGGCTTCCACAAGCAATCAGGAAGCATCACAAGTTATTTCTTCAGACAATATTATCATAGGAAAATATTTTTCACAAAACCGTACCAACATCACCTGGAATCAAGTGCCCGATCATCTTAAAAATGCGCTGATTGCCACTGAAGACAAGCGTTTCTTTACCCACAATGGCTATGATGTTCAAAGTTATTTCCGCGTTTTTTTTAAAAGTATTTTGATGGGAGACAATAAAGGTGGAGGAAGCACCCTGACCCAACAACTGGTTAAAAACTTATATGGCCGTCATAATTTTAGCATCTTAAGCATGCCGGTCAACAAAGTAAAAGAAATTATTATTGCGACACGTATTGAGTCTCAGTTCACCAAAGAGGAACTTTTATTGCTCTATCTGAATTCCGTACCATTTGGTGAAAACCTTTATGGGGTAGAAACTGCTTCGCACAGGTATTTTAACAAACCGGCCAGCAAATTAAAGGTTGAAGAATCGGCTGTGTTGGTGGGGATGTTAAAGGCAAACACCACTTTTAATCCCCGTTTGAATCCAAAAAATTCTCTTGAACGCAGAAACATGGTTTTAGATTTGATGGAAAAACAAGTGTACTTGTCGGTTAAGGAAGCTGACAGCCTGCAAAATTTGCCATTAAAATTAAACTATGAAAACATTACTTTAGAAGCGCCGGCAGGTTACTTTGTGCATCAGGTAAAACAAAAAACATTGGAACTACTGGAAAATCTCAAAGACGAAAACGGAGAAAAATATGACCTTGAAAAAGATGGACTGAAAATATACACCACCCTGAATATGCAGGTTCAAAAAATGGCCACAGATGGCATCCATAAACATTTGGCCGAAATGCAGAAAGTACTGGACAAAGAACTTCAAAACCGCAATTTTAAAAGAAAATGGCTGGAGAAATTAAAAGCTGAAAGCGAACTAACAGAAAAGGACAAAGAAAAAAGAAATATTGAAGTGTTCGACTGGAAAGGATTAGCAACAAAAAAAATGAGTAAAATAGACAGTTTATGGCATTATTATAAAATGTTAAATGCTGCGGTGCTCATCACCAATCCAAAAAACGGCGCCATCATTACCTGGGTTGGCGGCAATGATTTCAGAAGGCTTCCTTTTGATATGGTGCAATCACACCGACAAATAGCTTCGGCCTTTAAACCTATTTTATATGCCACAGCATTTGAACAAGGTTTTGAGCCCTGCAACTATATGGATAATGTTGAAATAGTATATCCTGAATACGAGAATTGGACGCCTAAAAATTTTGATTATAAATCCACTCAGGACAGTACAGTGGCGTTATGGTATTCACTATCACACTCCATGAACCTGCCAACACTTGATTTGTACTTTAAGGTGGGCAGAGAAAACCTCATCAATACCTGTAACAAATTAAATTTCCCGCATACTAAGGATGATGCGCCATCAATTGCTTTGGGCACACTAGATTTATCACTTTTTGAAATTGTGCGAGCATACGGTGCTTTCGCAAACAATGGACAAACAACCGAACCCGTGATGATCAATAAAATCATTGATGCCAATGGAAAAGTATTGTATGAAAGAGAAGCAGCCAAACATGAAAAAATTTTCAGTGTAAGAACAAGTCAAAGGATAACGGCTATTTTACAAAAAGCCATCAATCAAGGAACAGGAACCAGAATACGAAATCAATTTGGAATTCATGCCGATCTTGCCGGAAAAACGGGTACAGCCCAAAGCTATACAAACGCATGGTTTATTGCCTATACACCCGATTTGGTAATAGGTACCTGGGTAGGAGCCAGCACACCCGATGTTCATTTTTACAGCGGACAAGGATCTGGATCTTCACTGGCATTGCCTATTGTTGGAAATGTGCTTCGCGGCATTGAACAAGACGCCAAATTGAGAAAACAATTACTCACTCCGTTTTCAATTCCTTATAACATTACTGATGAAATACAATGTGACCCCTACCGACAAACGGGAATTACCGGATTTTTCAAAAGGTTGTTTAAATGAAACTTTGGCTTCAAATGACACGGAATAAATTCGTATAAAATTATCGGATCGGCCTAACTTAAACAATTACTCCTTTTTTAAAATGAATATTGTTCGCATCAATTTAAATCTTAGATTTACAAAATCGCTCCAAGCCAAGGGAATGCTGTGGTGCATTTAGTTCAAACTATTTTGACTTTTAAATCTAACGCCCTGTAAATGAAAAGATTAAAATTCCCGAGTGCCCAAACCATATTGCTTGTTATAGCCGCACTTGTAGCCGTTTTAACTTGGGTTGTTCCATCAGGAAAATACGATACCCTGGCTTATAATACCTCCGACAACACTTTTATAAGGAAAAGTATGGGAGAATCTTTTGTGATTAATGCCAATCAAGCTGCCTTAGATCATCTCAACATCAAAATTCCTTTAAAAAAATTTACAGACGGTGCCATCACAAAACCCATAAGTATTCCAAATACCTACAAAAAAACAGACTCAAACTCGCAAGGTTTTTTTGAATTTGTGCAGTCACCAATTAAGGGAATTATAGCGGCTTCGGATATCATATTTTTAGTGTTGATTATTGGCGGATTGATAGGTATTATGAGTTTGACCGGAGCTTTTGATGCCGGGATTTTTTGGCTGGTGACTAAATTAAAAGGCAAAGAATATATATTAATCATCTTAACTACCACCTTGGTGGCGTTGGGTGGAACCACTTTTGGTTTTGCGGAGGAAACTTTGGCCTTCTTCCCTATTTTAATTCCCGTGTTTATTGCTGCAAAATATGACGCCATGGTTGGTTTGGCCTGTATTTTTTTGGGATCATCCGTTGGCACAATGTGTTCTACCACAAATCCTTTTTCAACCATCATCGCTTCAGATGCAGCCGGTATAAACTGGACAACCGGACTTTATGGCAGGATCCTTATGTTTTGCATTTGTGTGGGAATAAGTATTCTGTATATTTTGCGTTATGCGAAAAGGATTAAAAAGGACCCGACCAAGTCTATAATTCACGATCAAAAAGAGGCTATGGAATTACATTTTGTGCACCTTTCCAAAGGTGAAATTGTTCCTTTAAATACCAAACTTAAACTCATATTGTTCGTTTTTGCAGCTTGTTTCATCATCATGATTATTGGTGTTGCGCTGCTTGACTGGTGGTTTGTGGAAATGACTTCAGTTTTTTTGGTTGGCGCTATTATTATTGGTTTTATAGCCAAAATAAACGAGTCTGATTTTGTCAATGCATTTTCAAAAGGTGCCGGTGAATTGCTTGGCGTTGCCTTTATTATTGGCATAGCCAGAGGCGTTTCCATATTAATGGACGACGGGCTCATTAGCGACACCGTCCTTTATAACGCCAGTGCTCTTACCGAAGGAATGAATAAAGGGGTTTTTGCGAACTCCCTATTTTTTATCTACAACGGGTTGTCATTTTTTATTCCTTCATCTTCAGGAATGGCTGTGCTCACCATGCCTATTATTTCGCCTTTGGCCGACACTGTTGGAATTGGCAGGGAAGTTATTGTAAATGCCTACCAATTCGGTATGGGTTTGTTTGCAATCATAAATCCAACAGGACTTATTTTGGCCTCACTGGCCATCGTAAAAATTGGTTTTGACAAATGGATGAAATTTGTGATGCCCTTGGTCATTATATTGATTTTGGTTTCCATGATTATGCTGACAGTTTCTGTTTATTAATAGTTAAAATTTACTAAAAAAATTCTACTGCCAACATTAAAAAATCTTTCTTTAATTAATTCCTCAAAAAAATTATGCTTACATTTAAACCAATTATATGCCAATTAATATTTCAACAATATATTGGCGGTCATATAAAAAAAGTAAAATTATCGGGAGTGAAGACGTCATAATAAAAGGTTTTGGGAGGAGATTAAAACATCTAAGATAAATTCCAAGGATTGACTGAACATTATTGAATGTATTCAATTATAATATTTTACAGATTATTAATTTTAAATAATTTCTTTAATATGAGGTTATCTTTTCAAAAACTATTTTTTTCGATAGCAACGATGTTTGCATTTTTCGCATTCTTAATTTTGGCAAGATCCATTCTTATTCCCTTGGCATTTGCGCTGCTTTTGTCCTTTATCCTATTCCCACTGGTAAAAAGATTTGAGAAATGGGGTCTAAATAAAATATTTTCTGCATTCCTATCCATTTTTATGGTCTTCTTAATATTTGGCGCAGTCATCTTTCTTTTTTCTTCTCAAATAATCCAATTCTCCAAAGAATTTTCAAACTTTCAGGATAAAATCATCAATTCTTTTGCTGATGTAACTTTCTACATTAATAAGAATGTGAGTTTTTTTCAGCATTTGGAAAAAGATCAGTTATTTAATAAGATGAGAGATTGGCTTATGGGCTCTACAGGGGTCATTGTAAAAAAAACTTTCAGTAGCACAACAGCATTTTTCACTGGCTTGGTGGCCTGTATTATTTTTACTTTTCTAATCTTACTATACCGCAATGGATTGATAAGAGCATTTAGTAAGTTTTCTGCTGAAGAAAATAAAAACAAAATTTTAAAGATGTACAAATCTGTTCAGCAAGTTGGCCAAAAATATTTGACGGGAATGCTAATTATTATACTTATCTTAGGATTTGCCAATTCCCTAGGACTATGGATAATAGGCATTGACAACCCAATTCTTTTTGGTTTTATGGGTGCAATATTGTCCATTGTTCCATATGTCGGAACCATTTCCGGAGCCATATTGCCTATGTTATATGCTTTTGCATCCTATGATTCCTTATGGATACCGTTATATGTTGCACTTTTATTTTGGGCTGTTCAATTGTTAACAGATAATTTTTTAAGTCCAAAAATTGTTGGGGGCCATATAAAAATTAATGCCTTCTCGGCTATTTTAAGTTTAATTATTGGAGCATCAATTTGGGGTGTGGCCGGAATGATTTTATTTTTGCCATTTACCGCTATGTTTAAAGTTGTTTGTGAACAATATGAAGAGCTTAAACCTCTTGCATTATTAATTGGCCAGCAAAATTATGTTGAAAAAAATGACAACAATCATTTTAAAAGTAAATGGTTTCAAAAGGTAAAAGGCAAGATTTCTGCATTTTTCAAAAAAAACAAAGAATGAATAATATATTATTCATTCTTTTCATGCAATCATAAACTCAATCCTCTCTTTCGTGCTTTCCTGCTAAAAAATCAATTAATAAAGGTAATCTCCTGGCCTATATAATTTTAGAATTCCTTCCGCTTATTTAAATTTTTTTTGTAACTTTAGTTAGCTTGGTTTCAGCATTGGAAAATCTCCGAATTTCCCATGCCGAATCTTTAGCCTTGAATTCAATTAATAATTAAAATATTTAAAGATGAAATTTACCAGAAATGCAAATGCAAATTGGAAAGGTTCCGGAAAAGAAGGAAAAGGAACTTTAACCACTCAAAGTACCATTTTAAATGGAACTCAATATTCTTATAAAAGTCGATTCGAAAATGGAATTGGAACAAACCCAGAAGAACTTATTGCGGCAGCCTTATCGGGCTGTTTTACGATGCAACTAAGTTTTTTATTGGGGGAAGCGGGCTTTACGCCAGATAAACTGGAAACTGAGGCAAAAGTGACTTTTGAGGATGGCGCAATCCCTGCCATACATTTAGAATTAAATGGAAAAGTTGAGGAAATAAAGAAAGAAAAGTTTCAAGAAGTGGCACAAAAAGCGAAAGAAACATGTCCAATATCCAAACTGCTCAATGCAACAATAACATTAACCGTAAACCTGGACACATAGATTTTTTAAACAGTCAAAATCCAAAAAATATTTAAAGATGGATACAAAAAATTATCAAAAATTTTCACTAATGTTAGCGGTGTCATTTGTGATAATGTATATCGGTAATGTTTATGAATGTTGATGCGTTGAGTCATCTTTATTTCAGTCTTACACGAACTTATATGGCCTTATTGATGGTTTCGCCTATGGCATTGCTTATGTTACTGATAATGCCAACGATGTACAAAAATAAAATGTTTAACAGGGGTGATATTTTTTCAAGTATTGGCGTATTTGTTTTGGCTTTGGTATTTTTAAGAAATCAAATTCCGGTTCAGGATGAACAATATATGAAGGCAATGATTCCTCATCATTCGTCTGCAATTATGGTAAGTAAAAATGCGGATTTACAGGATTCGGAAGTGAAAAAACTTTCCTTTCAAATCATAAAATCACAGGAAGAGGAAATTAAACAATGAAGGAAATTTTGAAAAGAATGGAGAAATAAATTGAATTCAGTATTTAATAATTTATTTCTTTTATATTTTTTGGCCTGATTAAACCATACAATGCAAACAGGAAACTTTGGACAATAAATAAAGTGCCAAAAATGTAAGCAGCCTTATTTATCGCAGAAAAAAACAGTAAATGATAAACCAAGCCCATCCATAACCAAAGAAAAACCAATACTGAATTAATTAGACAGTACTTATTTCTTCTTCCAAACAATAAAAACCAGCATGCGACAATAGCCAAAAGATTAAGGATAAGCTGTATTGGCCAAACCGACAAATTATACTTTTCGAATACATTGAAGAATTCATTTATAGTAAAAGGCATATAAATATAATTAATAAATGAATTTAGTATGATATAGGTCAATTGGAAATGATA
Source organism: Flavobacteriia bacterium (assembly GCA_024635575.1). Taxonomy (GTDB): domain Bacteria; phylum Bacteroidota; class Bacteroidia; order Flavobacteriales; family Flavobacteriaceae; genus Lutibacter. Next base: position 8,916 of record JAGXIN010000104.1, on the reverse strand, counting down.
AAAATCATAATAAAACACCCCCCTAATACGTGGATAAACTTTGTATAAAGTTTAAAATAAAGTTTTTTTAAGCGTTTGTTAAATTTGTTCTTCTATGACTGTTTAATGCTTATATACTTGATTAACAGCTGTAATTTACCCCCTAATTTTTCTCCGTTTCAACCCCTTATGTTTTTCTGATATTGATATCAATCATAAACCAGATTGATGAAAATCATTTTAAAATAGCTACATGGTGCGTATTTTTATAATCAAATTACATGATAACATTTAAGTTATTAAAAATTTGAAAGATGAAATGTATTTTTTTAGTAATTATAAAAACAAATTATTATGAAACGTAGTTTAAAAGAATTGGTAGGTTACAAAATTGAAGCGAAAAAAGGCGAATACGGAAAGATAAAAGACTTTTTGTTTGACGAAGAAAATTGGATTATACGATACCTAAAAGCCGATTTAGGTACTTTTCTTCCCGGAAAAGAAGTGCTTATTCCAAAAGAGTTCCTAAAACAACCTAATTGGAGCAACCTTTCCTTTCCTGTTGAACTTTCAAAGGAAGAAATTGAAAATTCTCCTTTATTAGATGATGGCATAACTGTATCCAGAAAATATGAACAAGAATTAAACAAACATTTTAAAATAATTGATTATTGGTCAAGTTTATATGTTCCGCCTTCTGGTCTTCCAGCCTATAATTTTCCTCCAAGACCAATAATTGCACCCAGTAAAATAATTGATGAAAAAGACCTGAATACCTCTATCAGAAGTTTCAAAGAAATTAAAGGTTATCACATTCACGCTTTAGACGGAGAAATTGGACACATTGATGACTTGATTATTGAAGACACCGACTGGCAAATTGTGTATGCCATAGTGGATACCCGTAATTGGCTTCCTTGGAGCAAAAAAGTATTGATAAGTATCAATAGCATGGACAAAATAAGCTATGCCAAACAAAAAGTAAATATCAACTTAAATATAGAAACCATTAAAGACGGTCCAGAATTTAATTATTCAGAACCCATAAACGAAGAATATGAAAAACAACTTTATGATTATTACGGAAGACCCGTAGCGCAATAGTAATAAAATAAAATTGAAAATAATTTAATTAATAACTCTAAATTTAAAAAAAATGGAAACACAAATTTCAAAAAAAACAGACAAAGAAAATTTTAAAAAAAAGGCGAAGAAAAGCATCGATGAAATTTTTGCAAAATTTGATAAATTAGAAGCAAAAAAAGATAATATTAAAGAGAAAGGGAAAGCCGAATATAAAGAAATCATGGCCGACCTAAAATCCAAAAAAGCTGATTTACAGCAAAAATATGATAAACTTGAAAACGCGACTGAGGATAAATGGGAAGAAGTAAAACAAACTTTTTCTAAAGCGGCTGATTCATTTGAAGAAGGCTTCTCAAAAATAGGTTCACTTACTAAGTAATTAGAAAGGGTAAGCTACTAGCTAAAGTTCTCTTTTTTAAAAAATAATGCTATTGTAAAATAATGGTGTTTATAAGGATTGTTTACCAAAAAAACAAGAAAAATATGCCGGAGTTGCCCGATGTTGAAGTATTTGAACACTATTTCAATTATACCGCCTTACATAAAAAAGTGGAGAAAGTTAACGTGGACGATGATTCTATTTTGGAAAACATCAGTCCACGTTCTTTTCAAATGCGGTTGAAAGACGAAAAGTTTAAATCAACTTCAAGATATGGCAAATATTTATTTATTGAACTGATACGTGATGAAATATTAGTGATACATTTCGGGATGACTGGCTATTTGAAATACTATAAAAATGAGGAAAAATCGCCCGAATATGAAAAACTAATTTTCAATTTAAACAATGGTTTTAAACTGGCTTATGTGTGCACCCGAAAATTCGGTCTCCTCAGCCTGATTGACAATCAGCAGGATTTTATTGAAAAACATGAACTTGGTCCTGATGCATATTCCGACGATCTAAATTGGAATAATTTTAAAAAAATATTCGAAGGAAGGCGCGGAAGCATTAAGACCGCTATAATGAACCAAAAAATAATTGCCGGCATAGGGAATGTATATTCGGACGAAATTCTATTTCAGGCAAAAATTTATCCCTTTTCAAAAATTGACATCCTTTCTGAAAAGGAACTGAAAGAAATTTACAAAAAAATGAACTGGGTGTTTAAAAAAGCCATTGAACCAAATGTTGAAGAAGACAAATTTCCGAAAAAATTCCTACTCTCACATAGGGATGTTGGCGCCAAATGCCCTATTTGCGGAGGTACCATAAAATCCGAAAAATATTCAGGAAGAACAGCCTATTACTGTGAAGATCATCAGAAGAAAAAATAATTACACATTACAATTTTTTATATAACGCAAACTATTTTTATGATGGAAACTAAAGACTTATTAAAAAAATACCATAAAAAAAGAGCTTTTGACATTACTGAGGAACCTTTCGGCGAAAGCAAAAAAACAAAAGTTAAAGACACCCAAATATTTGTGATACAAAAACACGACGCAAGCCATCTGCATTACGATTTTAGGATTTCGGTAAATGGCGTACTAAAAAGTTGGGCCGTCCCAAAAGGTCCTTCTACCGATCCCAGCGTAAAACGACTGGCCATTGCAACAGAAGACCATCCTCTTGAATATGCCGACTTTGAGGGCACCATCCCCGAAGATCAATATGGCGGAGGCACCGTAATGGTTTGGGATGCCGGAACATACGGAAATGTAAAGAAAGATGATGATGGCAACCTTATTGCCATGGAAGACCAAATTGAAAAAGGACATACGACTTTTATTTTAAACGGGAAAAAACTGAAAGGCGCTTATACGCTGATAAGAACTCAAAAAGGAAAAGATGAAAAATGGATTTTCAAAAAAGTTGATGATGATGAAGCGGATGCAAGACGTAAACCCACAAGCACGGAAAATAAATCGGTTCTCACAAAAAGAACAATGAAAGAGATCAAAAAAGAATCAGAAAAAAATGACTGACTTACCTTTAAAAAAAGACCAAAAAGAAAAACTTGAAAGAAAGAAACCGCCAAAAGAGGTGATTCAAAAAAAATAAATTTGGCAAAAAAATGAAAGTCGGGAAAAATACATTTGAAGTGAATAACAGAGATAAGGTTTTCTTTCCAAATAAGAAATATACCAAAAGTGATCTTATGGATTATTATGATAAAATATTTGAGACAACATTTCCTTATCTGCAAGATCGTCCGGTAACGATGATAAGATATCCCGATGGCATAAATGGCAAACAATTTTACCAAAAAGATGCGCCGGATTATTTTCCGGATTGGATTGAGTTAAAAGAAATTGAAAAAAAAGAGGGTGGAACCACCAATTATGTGATTTGCAATAATAAAGCAACGATTGTTTACCTTGCCGGCCAAGCTTGTATCACGCTACATACCTGGTTAAGCAAAAAAGACAAGCTAAATTATCCGGACAGAATGATTTTTGATCTGGACCCTTATGACGACGATTTTTCTAAAGTAAAGTCCGTTGCAAAAAAAATAAAAAATTTATTGAACGATGAACTTGACCTGCCGGTTTACTTAATGACAACCGGTTCCCGTGGAATTCATGTAGTTGTACCCTTGCAACGAAATAAAACATTTGATGAAGTAAGAGCATTTTCCCAATCCATTGCCCATTATCTTGAAAATAAAAATTCAGAAGAAATTACTACTGCACAAAGAAAAGATAAACGTGGTAATAAACTTTTTATTGATACCACAAGAAATGCGTTTGGGCAGACTACGATTGCACCTTATGGCGTAAGGCCAATAGAAGGCGCTCCTGTTGCAACACCTCTTAGTTGGGATGAACTTAGTTCCCTAAATTCATCTCAGCATTACCACATAAAAAATATTTTTAAACGATTGGGACAAAAAGACGATCCCTGGAAACATATTCATGAACATGCGGCTAACATTAATGCCGCAATGAAAAAGTTCCATGAAAATTATAGTTAAAAATGATTCCAGTGGCCACCACTACGCTTCTAAAAATCGGAAATCAACATTTTAAAATTTCTTTCCCAATATTTCTTTAAAACTCCTGAAATGAACTAAGTTCTTCACATTTTTTAGTATTTTTGAATGTTAATGGCAATGTTTGGACGGCCTTCTACAATTACAATATCCTTTGTTTCAAAACGATGAATAAAATGATAAAAAATTTATTTTTAGGACTAATGTTAACTTTTATATTTCAAGGTTGCCATGTTCAGACCCAAAAAGTTTCTGTTGCTGCGGCTTCCGATTTAAAATTTGCATTAGATTCCGTTGTTTCTATTTTCCAAAAACAATATCCAAATAATAAAATAGAAGTAACCTATGGTTCATCGGGTAAATTTTTAGAACAAATTCAATATGATGCTCCATTTGATCTTTATTTTTCGGCAGATGTTAGTTATCCCCAAAAACTAAAAGATCAAGGATTAACCATTTCTGATGTAAAAATTTACGGTATTGGCAGAATTGTCATCTGGAGCAAAAAGATTGATCCAAATATTGAAAAAATGAACTCGCTGCTGGATCCCAATCTTAATAAAATAGCCATTGCAAACCCCGAACATGCCCCTTATGGCGAAAAAGCCAAAGAAAGTATGATTTATTATAAAATTTATGATAAGGTTAAAAATAATTTTGTTTTTGGAGAAAATATTTCGCAAACCGCCCAGTTTGTAGAGCTTGGTGCTGCTGATATTGGTATCGTAGCCTTGTCATTGGCTTTATCTCCAAACATGAAGAATGCAGGTGGAAATTATTATATTATCCCTAAAAACTCGCATAAACCGTTAGAACAGGGCTATGTCATTTTAAAACATGCCAGAAACAACCCAAATGCCAAGAAATTCTTTGATTTTATGGCAACATCAAAATCAATTGCAATTTTAACCCATTTTGGATTTACCCAGAAAACAACCTAAATTTTTATGAATATACTCTCAGGAAATATCACAAGTATTCAGGGTAGCGAATCACTTTCGCTAGTTAAAATTGCTGTTGAAAACACCATTTTCACCTCTATTATTATTGATACTCCTGAATCAAATGTTTATTTTAAAATTGGGAAGGTGGTTAAAATTTATTTTAAGGAAACTGAAGTGATTATCGCTAAAAATGAACCCCTTAATATCAGCATACAAAATAAAATTCCCTGTACCATAATTTCCATGAAGCTTGGAGAAATTTTGACTGAATTGCATTTGAGATTTGGAGAATTTAACATTAAATCTCTTATAACCACAAATGCCTTAAAAACACTAAATTTGAAAAATGGTGATGCTGTTTTAGCATTGATAAAAACGAACGAAATAAGTTTATCGCCCAATGATTAATTTAGATCCTTTGTGGTTAACCGCAAAACTGGCCTTGATAACAACCATTATTTTGCTGGTGGTTTCTGTACCGCTTTGTTACTGGCTTGCCTACAGCAAATTCAAATTGAAGTCAGTTGCGGAAGCCATTGTAAGTTTGCCGCTTGTATTACCCCCTACTGTTTTGGGTTTCTATTTATTGGTCGCTTTTAGTCCACAAAATGCTTTTGGTAAATTTTTGGACCAGTATTTTGACATCCGTTTGGTTTTTTCATTTGAAGGATTGATCGTTGCTTCCGTAATATATAGTTTGCCATTTATGGTTCATCCCATTCAGGCTGGATTAAAAAATCTGCCAATGTCACTTAAAGAAGCTTCCTTTACTCTAGGAAAATCGAAATTTACGACACTTACCAAAATTTTGCTACCCAATATAAAATCATCTATTTTAACGGGAATTGTCTTAACTTTTGCCCATACTGTTGGCGAATTTGGTGTTGTTTTAATGATTGGCGGAAGTATTCCAAAAGAAACCAGAGTAGCATCCATTGCCATTTACGACGAAGTTCAGGCAATGAATTATGACACCGCAAATTTATACGCAGGAATACTTTTTGTTTTTACTTTTTCTGTTCTTTTAGGTGTTTACCTGATTAACAACTCCTTCAGCAAAGCAAATCCGTTGAACAATGATTAAATTTTATGCATATAAAACTTTGCAAACAGCCGATGGAAAACTTCCTTTAGAGGTTTCCTTTTCTGTTGAAAAAGGTCAATTTATTACAATTTACGGAAATTCAGGTGCCGGAAAAACAACCATCCTTAGAATTTTGGCAGGACTTACCGGCACAGAGAAATCGCAGATTGAAGTTGATGGAGTATGTTGGAACAACACTGAAAAAAAAATAATTTTACCAGTACAAAAACGTTCTGTCGGAGTTGTATTTCAAGACTATGCTTTATTTCCAAATTTAACGGTTCGGGAAAATTTGGCTTTTGCGGTGCAAAAAGGCCAGAATAAAAACATTGTAAACGATTTGTTGGAATTGATGGAATTGCAATCCCTTCAAAACAGCAAGCCCCAAAATTTATCGGGCGGACAAAAACAGCGTGTCGCTTTGGCCAGGGCAATTGCTCGTAAACCAAAAATATTGTTGCTTGATGAACCACTTTCAGCACTTGATGACGAAATGAGATTTAAGCTACAGGATTATATTTTAAAAGCACACCAACACTTTCAACTCACTACCATTTTGGTTAGCCATCACCTTCCTGAAATATTTAAACTTTCCTACAAAGTGATTTTGCTTGAAAAAGGGAGAATTATAAAAGAAGGAACTCCCTCATTTGTTTTTTCAGAAGATAAGTTAAGCAGCAAATTTAAACTTACCGGAGAAATTATCGCTATTCAAAAAAGTGATGTGATTTATATTGTGAGCGTGCTATCAGGATCAAACATCATAAAAGTAATTGCAACCGAAGATGAAATAAATGAGTTAAAGGTTGGCACAAAAGTATTGGTGGCTTCAAAAGCTTTCAATCCAATGATTCAGAAAATTAGCTGATAAATTTAATCTCCTGATTACTACTAAGAATAATACTGTCAGCAGACAGTTTCACGAAAACTGGACTGCTCCCTATATATGTATCAAATTAAACTTTATCTTTGAATAAAAAAGAATAAAAACATGACATTACTTTTAGTCTATTTATTTCTTGCGCTAATCGTCTCTTTTCTTTGTTCAATTATGGAGTCGGTATTGCTCTCAACTCCTGTGTCATTTCTTATCGTGAAAGAGGGAAAAGGCAATGCCTGGGCAAAGATATTTATTGGCTTAAAAAGCAATATAGACAAGCCATTATCTGCTATTTTGTCTCTTAACACCGTTGCACATACTGTTGGGGCAGCCGGAGTCGGCGCGCAAGCCGTTAAAATATATGGTGAGGCATCTTTTGGGATTGTTTCTGCAATTTTAACCATTTTAATTCTTGTGATTACAGAAATTATCCCCAAAACTATTGGCGCGAATTATTGGAGAAGTTTGGCCAAAATTTCATCACAAACAATAAGGATTATGATTATTATTACCTATCCATTAGTCATCATGTCCGCCTTTATTACAAAAGCTATTTCAGGGAAAAAAAACGAGCAGTCTACCAGTAGGGAAGAAATAGCTGCCTTAACAAGCATCGGTGCAGATGAAGGAATTTTTTCGGAAAAAGAGCATAAGATTATTCAAAATTTGCTTCGGCTTAAAAATGTAAAAGTTACTGAAATAATGACTCCTAGAGTAGTTGTGGCTGTTGCAGACGAAAATTTATCTTTAAAAGATTTTTTAAGAAATAAAGACTACCTGAAATATTCACGAATTCCAATATATTCAGAAAATAGTGAAAATATTACCGGTTATGTATTTAGACAGACGGTTTTTGAAAAACTGGCTGAAGGCCAGCTTGATTTGAAATTGAAAGACATTAAACGTGAAATAGTATTTGTTCAAGATTCAAAAGTACTATTCAGCACTTGGGAAATTCTTTTGGAAAAAAAGGAACATATCGCTGTAATTATAGATGAATATGGCGGCATGGCCGGAATTGTGACCTTAGAAGATATCATTGAAACATTGCTCGGACTTGAAATCACCGATGAAAAAGATACCATAACCGACATGCAAAAATATGCACGTGAGCGTTGGAAAACAAGACAGGCAAAATATAATTTGATAGACAAATTAGATCTTGAAAATGAATAGAAAGGTCGCCCAATAACTGGATGCCAATGCTGAAAAATTTTTATTTAAATGGAGATGGACCTATAAAACAAAACATTCTTTAAAATAAAATCCAATAAAGTCCTTAAAAGAAAACATAACCAAACCGTCCCAAAAGATTAAGTCGTTTTTATGAAACACTTATTTTTATGCGGCCTTGTTCACTTTTTTTTATCCTGCGCCTCAAATAAAATTAATGACATTAATTTTACTGATGAAGCACGTGCGAAACTAAATATTATTGTAAAAGGATGCAGTTACCAACTATGTTTTGGCAGTGGCATTACCGTAATGACTAAAGATGGAAATTATTCAGTTGACTTTACTACTTTTATTTCTTAAACCATTTTGGTGACATCAGATGAATGCCATGTAATTACGCAACAGTTTCAGGTTATTTTACAGCCGGAGTAATTTAAAAATTACCGGCTTCCCTGATTATAAAGATTTTAATTTATTTCTTCTTTCCTCAAATTCCTCTGTGCTAATTTCTCCGTTGGCATACTTTCTTTTTAAAATATCTAAAGGCGATTCCCTTTCTTCAGACTTATTTTGCCTGCCAAAAAAATTATTGTTTCTAAACAAAATCAAAATAAATATAATAGCCAAAATCAATATTGGCAACCAAAACATCCATATCATATGCATTCCCCATTCATTATTATGTAACATATTCTATAATTTAGATAGGTTATTATTTGTTTCTCATTGTTTCCTTATGCTGTGGACAAATAAATGAAGTGCGGCCGCCATTCATCATTTTCCCATTCATCATCATACTTCGTGTTTTAACCATATTTCCCATCATAT
>JAGXIN010000103.1 GCA_024635575.1 Flavobacteriia bacterium | reverse complement strand
ATCATTAACAAAAACTCAGGATATAAATTCAATATTGAATGTAATAAAATCTACAAACTTGTCGCTGAAAAGGAAAACTTTGAAACTGGAGAATTTGCATTAACAACCGATGGTAAGTACAATTTTGAAACGTCAAAAACAATGGAATTAATGCCATTAGATTGTGTTCAACTATTGAGCGGAACTGTTGTGGACAGCAAAACGAATCTGCCATTGGAACAGGTTGCGGTTTCCTTGTTTCAAAATAACCGTTTGGTTGAAAAACAAATCACTGAAAAAAACTCAGGATATAAATTCAATATTGAATGCAATAAAACCTACAAACTTGTCGCTGAAAAGGAAAATTATGAAACTGCAGAATTAACATTAACAACTGACGGCAAATATAATTATGAAACCTCAAATACGCTGAAATTAATGCCAGTAGAATGTGTTCAACTATTGAGTGGAACTGTTGTGGACAGCAGAACGAATCTGCCAATGGAACAGGTTGCGGTTTCATTATTTCAAAATAACCGTTTGGTTGAAAAACAAATCATTAACAAAAACTCAGGATATAAATTCAATATTGAATGTAATAAAACCTACAAACTTGTCGCCGAAAAGGAAAACTTTGAAACTGGAGAATTGACATTAACAACCGACGGCAAATATAATTATGAAACCTCAAATACGCTGAAATTAACACCAAAAGAATGTGTTCAACTATTGAGCGGAACTGTTGTGGACAGCAAAACGAATCTGCCAATGGATCAGGTTGCCGTTTCCTTGTTTCAAAATAATCGTTTGGTTGAAAAACAAATCATTAACAAAAACTCAGGATATAAATTCAATATTGAATGCAATAAAACCTACAAACTTGTCGCCGAAAAGGAAAACTTTGAAACTGGAGAATTTGCATTAACAACTGACGGCATATACAATTATGAAACCTCAAATACGCTGAAATTAATGCCAGTTGAATGTGTTCAACTATTGAGCGGAACTGTTGTGGACAGCAAAACGAATCTGCCATTGGAACAGGTTACTGTTTCATTATTTCAAAATAACCGTTTGGTTGAAAAACAAATCATTAACAAAAACGCAGGTTATAAATTCAATATTGAATGCGAAAAAACCTACAAACTTGTCGCCGAAAAGGAAAATTATGAAACTTTGGAATTTGCATTAACAACTGACGGCAAATATAATTCAGAAACGTCAAAAATAATAAAATTAACACCAAAGGAATGTATTCAACTATTGAGCGGAACTGTTTTGGACAGCAAAACGAATCTACCAATGGAACAAGTGAATGTTTCCTTATTTCAAAATAACCGTTTGGTTGAAAAACAAATCATTAACAAAAACTCAGGATATAAATTCAATATTGAATGCAATAAAACCTACAAACTTGTCGCCGAAAAGGAAAACTATGAAACTGAGGAATTTGCATTAACAACCGACGGTAAATACAATTATGAAACCTCAAAAATGCTGAAATTAATGCCGGTGGAATGTGTTCAACTATTGAGCGGAACTGTAGTGGATGAAGAGACGAATTTACCAATCCCAAATGCTGTAGTCTCCATTTACAATAGAAATGAATTGCTTGAAAGAATAAATTTAGATGCCAATGCAGTCTTTAACTATAAATTGGGTTGTGGTTCTCAATACAGGTTTAAAGCATCGTTAAAAAATTATCATGATGCCATTTCTTTAGTAAATACTACAGACAAACATGACGAAGCATTAAATATAGTATTGGCAATGGAATCTTCCATTGAATTTATTTCAGTTCGTGAACAGAAAATGATTAAAACAAAGACTATTAATTTTGATCTGAATGAAACGAATATTAGATTAGATGCCGCCATTGAACTGAATAAAGTGATTGCTATTTTAAGGAAATATCCAAAACTTAAAATTGAAATAAAATCGCACACAGACAGCAGGGCGCCAGCTGACTATAATATGAAACTTACAAATGACAGGGCAAAAAAGGTGATTGATTATATCGTAGCAAATGGCATAGACAAAAGCAGGGTTACGGGCAGAGGATACGGAGAAACCCAATTGCTGAACAAGTGCTCTAAAGGAGTTATATGTACTGAAGCAGAACATCAGATGAACAGAAGAACTGAATTTATTATTACAGACGAATAATTATGATAAAACCAGAAGTTACATTTGATGACTTTAACAAAGTTGACATTAGGATAGGAACTGTTATTGAGGTTAATGATTTTCCTAAAGCACAAAAACCGGCATACCAGTTAACTATTGATTTTGGGGAATTGGGAATTAAGAAATCGAGTGCTCAAATAACACAATTATATACTAAAGAAACCTTATTGAATAAACAAATATTGGCCATCATCAATTTTAAAAAAAAGCAAATCGCCAATTTTGTAAGTGAATGTTTAATATTGGGAGTTTCAAACACGAAAAATGAAATTGTATTGTTACAAACATCAAAATCAGCTATTAAAAAAGGAGAGCAGGTGAGGTAATTGTTATTATTTTGCAAAAAAAATCGGGGACCTATTCAGTTGAATAGATCCCCGATTTTAAATTTGTGATGAAATTAAATTACATATTTTTAAGTTCACTAACCAATTCGGTCAATGCACTTTTAGCATCACCAAAAAGCATAGAAGTTTTTTGGTTGAAGAATAATTCATTTTCAATACCCGCATATCCAGGGTTCATACTTCGCTTGTTTACGATAATATGTTTGGCGTTTTCAACGTCTAAAATAGGCATTCCATAAATTGGACTTGAAGGATCATTATGGGCTGCAGGATTCACAACATCATTTGCACCAACAACCAAAACCACATCGGTATTAGGGAATTGCGGATTTATATCGTCCATTTCTATTAATTTATCATACGAAACATTGGCTTCCGCTAATAACACATTCATATGTCCGGGCATACGTCCGGCAACAGGATGAATGGCATATTTAACATTGACACCTTTTTTAGTCAGGAGTTCTTCAAGTTCATGAATTACATGTTGCGCTTGGGCAACTGCCAAACCATAACCCGGAACAATCACCACATTGGTTGAATAATTCATCATTACAGCGGCATCACTTGCGCTTGTTTTTTTGATGTTTCCACCAGTTTTTCCAACAGTAGCCATTGCAGCATCACCACCTCCTCCAAAAGCACCAAACACAACACTTCCAAGTGATCGATTCATTGCCTTACACATGGCGAAAGTCAAAATTAATCCGGCTGAACCTACTAAGATACCGCCTACCAGCATTACCATATTTCCATATAAAATCCCTGTAATTGCCGCAGCAATACCAGTTAAAGAGTTTAAAAGGGAAATTACGACCGGCATATCTGCACCGCCAATTGGAGCTACAAATAAATACCCATATATTAAGGAAGCAATTAGTAGAATATAGATTAAAACCAAACTGTCAGTATTCATCACTACAATATATGCTCCAAATGCAACAAGTGCTAAAAAGAGTATATTATTGATGAGATTGTAGTTTGGAAGTCGGAGATCATTCATAGAGCCATTTAATTTTGCCCAGGCCACAATACTTCCTGTTAAGGTGATGCTTCCAATGATAATGGCTGCTAGAATAGTGATTACTATTGATGATGAAGCTTTGTTTACATCATCTATGCCAACATTTTTGCTGAATTCAATTAATCCGATTAAAAGAGCACTTCCACCTCCAAAACCATTAAATAAAGAGACCAATTCAGGCATTTTTGTCATTTTAACTTTCATTGCCAAAAACCAACCAATAATAGATCCCAATGTGATGGCTGCTATGATTAAAATATATATAATTAATGGAACTGTTTGATATAAAGGCACAGTTTGGGCAATTCCATCTATAACAACATCTTTTGTTTGTAAAAACAATGTTCCGATAATTGCCAGAACCATACCGGTCCCAGAAATTAAATTTCCTTTTTTTGCTGTTTCAGGATGCCCCAACATTTTTAAACCGATAACGAATGTTACGGTTGTAATCAAATAGATAATACTTAATGCTATACTCATTATTTTTTCTTTTTAAACATTTGTAACATTCTGTCAGTCACGGCAAAACCGCCAACAACATTTATAATTCCCAGCACTACGGCAACAAATCCTAAAGCCAATGACAAATAATTATTTGGATCGGATTGTAGCATTACTATAATTGCCCCAACAATTACAACGCCGGAAAGTGCATTTGCACCCGACATTAATGGTGTATGTAATACCGTTGGCACATTTTTGATTAATTCAACCCCAATAAATATAGCCAATATCAGGATATACAATAAGTCAAGATTACTCTTGATAAATTCTAATAATTCATTCATGATTTATGTAGTTTTTAGTTTTTTCTAATTTTTCCTTCATGCACAATTAAAGTTCCGTCTGTAATTTCTTCTTCCAATTCCCACTTAAATTGATTGTTTTCAGTTAAATGCATTAAGAAATTATACATATTTTTGCCGTATAATTCGCTGGCATTCGTTGAAACACTAACCGGAGCCATGGTGGATCCAATAATTTTTACGCCATGTTTGATTACATTTTTGTCCATTTCGCTGATTTCACAATTTCCTCCTTGTGCGGCAGCCAAGTCAATAATCACAGCGCCATTTTTCATTTGTTTAACCTGTTCTTCCGTAATTAATACAGGCGCTTTTCGTCCTGGAACCATTGCGGTGGTAATTACCAAATCGGCTTCAAATAAAGATTTATTAACAGCTTCTTTTTGTCGGCGTGCATAGTCTTCGGAAGCTTCTTTGGCGTAACCGCCTTCAGATTCTTCACCGGTATTGTCCACAGAAATAAATTTAGCGCCTAATGACTCCGCCTGTTCTTTGGTTTCTGTTCTAATATCTGTAGCCATTACAACAGCGCCTAACCGTTTTGCGGTTGCAATTGCCTGTAAGCCGGCAACGCCAATTCCATAAATTAAAACTTTTGAAGGGATAATTGTCCCTGCTGCAGTCATCATTAAAGGAAATATTCTGGTCATTTCATTTGCTCCAACAATTACAGCTTTATAACCGGACAAGTTGCTTTGCGAACTTAAAACATCCATATCCTGTGCTCTTGAGATACGTGGCATGGCATCCATAGAGAAGGCAGTTGCTCCTGTTGCAGCGATAGCTTCAACAAGTTCCGGATTTGATAAATAATACAACTGGCTCATTAAAATTTGACCTTTTTGAACCAATTTTAAATCTTCTTCAGTAAATGGATTGATTTTTATAAGAACATCAGATTCCTTAAAAATAGCCTCTCCTTTTTTAATAGAAGCACCAATCGCTTCATAGTCTGAATTTTTAAATGAGGAAGCAATACCTGCATCTTCTTCTACCAAAACTTCAAACCCTTTTGTAACGAGCATTTTGGCTATATTAGGCGAAATCGCTACCCGATTATCTCCTTTTTGTGTTTCTTTTAAAACGCCTATTTTCATATATGTAAGGTTTTATTGTATTTAAAATTATATGGAATGTTTAGTTTGTTCACTTGTAAAAATGATGGGAATCCTATATAAAAAAGAAAACCATCCAAAACGCCGGTTTCATATCTACGAAAGCCAGCATTATAAAGCAGTTTGTTAAAAATACCAAAAATCACAATGAACATGCCATAAAAACAATTTAGTTCCGATTGAAATTTCTTCATTTTTTCCTGCTTTTTAAATATAAGATGTAAAGGTACTGAAATATTCATTTATATAAATTAATTAAAAAAAACATTTTTAGTGAATTTGTATTCTTTTTGAATTTATAGCACAAATGTGTCGGTTATTTCTATTTAATGACTCAAATAACTGTTCAAAATATGATTTTTAATAAAAAAGATAAAAAGATTGTAATAACCTCTATGTCCGAATTTTTTCAAACGATATTTGTATTGAACGGATTTTTAGGTTTGATTACTGAGAATTTAACTACTTAATCGTTAAATTTGCTAAAGAGAATAAGGCAAATTATTCGATTTTAAAGGATACAAAAAAATATATAATGCATATTAAAATAACTTTTTTAGGTACAGGAACTTCACAGGGGATACCGGTTATAGGCAGCAACCACCCGGTTTGTCTATCTGATGATAGGCGGGACAAGCGTTTGCGTGTTTCCATCTTGGTGGAATGGGATCATTTTGCCTATGTGGTAGATTGCGGTCCTGATTTCAGGCAGCAGATGTTGCGTGCGAACGTCACTAAAATTAACGGTGTTTTATTTACGCATATCCATTCTGACCATACAGCCGGATTAGACGATTTACGTCCTTTCAGTGCCAAACTTGGGGCTGTACCAATATATGCAAAAAATGATGTCTTGTCCAATTTGGCCAAGCGTTTTGATTATATTTTTAACGATGAAAATAAATATATAGGAGCGCCAAGTGTACAACAAAATGAAATTAAAGATGAACCTTTTATGATTAAAAATTTAAAAGTGATTCCTATCGAAGTTTCTCATGGGGAACTTCAAATTTTCGGTTTCAGGTTTCATCATATTGCTTATTTGACCGATGTTAAAGTCATTTCAGCAGCAGAAAAATTAAAACTACAGAATTTAGATATTTTAATCATAAATGCACTCAGGATTCAACCACATCCAACGCACTTAAATTTAGATGAAGCGATTGCGCTTAGTCAGGAGTTAAAACCCAAAAAAACCTATTTAACCCATATCAGTGCTCTGCTGGGATTTCATGCGGAAGTTGAAAAAACGCTTCCCGAAAATGTATTTCTGGCCTATGACGAGCTGGTTTTAGAAGTTTAGGAGGCTAAAATAAATAAATAAATAAATAAATAATTTTTGGCTCTTTCAAAATTATATGGCAATCAATAAAATGAAATAACCGCGAGTGGCGCAAAGAAGAAAAACGCAAGGATCGCAACGAATTTTTTTCTAAACACTTTGCGAACTTTGCGAAAACTTTAGCGCATTTTGCGGTTAAAAAACAAAAACAAATTTTTAAATGCAGTTATTATTTCTTAAAAGAAGATTATTGCTGGGTTTTAGTTTCATTTTTAGTAATTTTAACCGCTATTTTTCTTTAGAATTGTAAATTCTATTTATTTAAGATGGCTTCAATTTGTTCAATATTTTCGGATGAAAACGCCAAATTATCCAATGCTTTTAAGCTGTCCAATAATTGTTCGCTTTTGCTCGCGCCAACCAAAACTGAAGTGACTCGGTTGTCTTTTAAAATCCAGGAAATAGCCATTTGCGCCAAACTTTGCCCTCTTGATAATGCAATTTTATTTAACTGTTTCATTTTTGAAATCAGTTCTTTATTAATTTGTTCGGTTTTTAAATAACGTCCGTCTTTTACCGCTCTTGAATCTTCCGGAAAGCCTTTTAAATATTTATCAGTTAAAATTCCTTGATTTAAAGGAGAAAATGCAATGGCGCCAACACCTTCATTTTCCAAAACATCTAACAGCCCATTTTCAACCCACCTTTCCAACATATTATATCTTGGCTGGTGTATTAAACAAGGTGTTCCCAAATCTTTTAGAATTTGCGTTGCCTTTAGGGTATCTTCTGCGCTGTATTGTGAAATTCCAACATAAAGGGCTTTTCCTTGCTTAACAATATGATCCAACGCGCCCATAGTTTCTTCCAAAGGCGTTTCTGGATCGGGGCGGTGGTGGTAAAAAATATCAACATAATCGAGACCCATTCTTTGCAGACTTTGGTCAAGGCTTGAAATCAAATATTTTCTGGAACCAAAATTACCATAAGGTCCCGGCCACATATCCCAGCCGGCTTTAGTAGAAATAATCAATTCATCTCTGTAAGGTTTAAAATCTTTTTTTAAAATAGTACCAAAATTGGATTCGGCGGCACCGTAGGGCGGACCGTAATTATTTGCCAAATCAAAGTGTGTGATGCCGTTGTCAAAGGCACATTTTAATAAATTTTGGGCATTTTCAAAATTGTCCGTAAATCCAAAATTATGCCATAAGCCCAAAGAAATTTCGGGAAGCAATAAGCCGCTTTTTCCACAGCGTCTGTAATTCATTTTGTCATACCTTGTTTCTTTTGCCTGATAACTTTTTATTTTGGAGACGCCAAATAGTTTGCTCATTTCAATATATTTTGTTTGTTATATTTTTTTAAATTAATCAAATTTTACGATGTTCATAAAAATAATGAACTCTTCAAAAGTACTAAAAACTTGGCGTTGGTCGTTTACAAAACAGTCAATTAATAATAGTTTTGTGACAACTTTTGTAACTTTACCAAAGTT